>NZ_JAEQDE010000084.1:0-26179 GCF_020737865.1 Microcoleus sp. PH2017_35_SFW_U_B | reverse complement strand
CGCGGTTTCTAACCGCCGAGTCTTCTACGAATCCGGCGATTTTAACCGCCGTCTTTTCTTCAACCCGCGGAGGCGGGTTTTGTGTGTGTAGACGCGGTTTCCAACCGCCGAGTCCTCACTACAAACCCTTTACCAAGGAGTGACAGCCGCAGTACCGCCCGGTGCAATAACTACTCGGAAATCAGCCAGCGGTTCCGCAGGCGGCCTAGTACCAACCGGTTTGTAAAGCAACTCGGACAACGGCGCTTCGGATCGATCGACTGCTGCGGAATTTTCCGACTTGTAACCGACAATCGCCCCATCTTTAGCCACACTCACCCGATAAACCAACTCCGCATCAACAGCAGGCTGATTCTTCAAAACTCCATCAATTTGCTGGGAAAGTTTCCCCTTCAACAGATCGATTTCGGCCGTATCGGTAATCGGCACGGCTGCCGCCCCAGGGCTTGCCAAACCTTCAGCAACAGGAGTGGGCGTGCTTTCCGGCGAAATGTTTGACTGCGGCGTGGCCAAGGGTGAAGTGTCCGACTGCGGCGAAGTGCTCGGAGTTGGTGAACTCGATTCAACAACTTTCGGAGTTTTATCCCCAAGCAAACCGTCAGCCGCAGGCGTGGGATTGGGATTCGGCGAACCCGAACCACCGGAATTCGGCGTGCCGAGATTTTGGCCGGCCCGATTGGGCTGCGGCACTGGATCTCTCGGGCGCTGGACTTCCGGCACTGGTACCAAGAAAAACGCCATCGCCGCCAAAGCCAAACTCGACACCCCCACCACCGCAGGCAAACTGCGCTTCGCCAAAGGTTCGGCAGACTTGATATAACGCTTGGAAATTGGGGTTAATTGCAGCGACAATTCTGGCAGCGTCTGGGTGTCGGCAAAAAATTGATCGATCGCCTCTACCAAATCAAATAGCTGTACCGTCGTCAAATCTACCTGTGCCGACAGTTCTGTTTTTTGATCGATTTGGGTGGCGCTGTCAGATCCGGCGGGTAGAACGGTCAAACGGTGGGAATTCCCGTCAATTCTGTGCAACTGTACCATACCCAAATTCGGGCCATAGCGATCGGGATAATGCACTCCGCTCATAAATTCTTGAGCGTAGCTGCTGACAGTCCTCACCAAGCTTTCAAAAAACTCCCGTCCCCCATTGAGGGGCTCACCGAGGCCTGTCACATAGCATTCAGCGCTCATTAATATCGAAAGCACCGGCCGCATTTCTAGCTGGCTGGCTGCCGAGCCATCGCTCAACCCTTCTAGAACCAGGGTGCAATTTGGCAGACTGTACTGACGCCTAATAGTCATTTTTATTCAATTTCTCCATCAAACAGGCTAACCCAGAAGCGCTGCATTCCGGCTGTGCCTGTACAAAATAGCAGTTTGCTCAACAAGTTTAAAGCTAGTTCGTTGAGCTTGTCATCGGAATCGTAAGCTACAACCACCGATCGCTTGGGGTTCATGCGCGATCGAAAATGAGCTCGAAAGCGTTCTAAATACTCCGCAAGCTGCAAGTTCTGACTGAGGGGCATATTTCTCGATCGCAACTGCTGCGAATCTAGCAGCAACTGCCGAATTGTCGCAGTTAACTTGCGCGCCATATTACAGGCGATCGCCACCAGCGCCTTTGCCTCCACAACTGTCAGGGAGCGGCGTTGGGCATAGCGTCTCAGCGGATTAGTATTTCGCATCTGCCAAAAGGCAACGCGATTTTTGACAATTGACTCCAATTCCAGCTCCTTTGACACTGCCAGCATTTCTTCCGCACCTCCGAGATACAAGGCCTCGATCGCCAGCAACATCAAATCAATTTGCAATCTAGTCCGGCGGGGACACCCACCCTCATTCGGCGACAAATCTGGCAAACTGTCTAAAATCAACGGGTTTGACTCGGTAAGCGAAGTTTCTGACGGCATTAAGATCACGGCAACATCCATTTCAACACAATATACGGACAGGCGGGGTCTTGGCCCAGGTAATTTTTGAACCCGAGACTCCTCTGGGATATTTTATTTTTATCGCTCAGTTCTATATTCTGACTTCACTTTAGCACCATTGGCGGCTAGTGGCTTAAGTGTCACCAGAAGAGCGATCGCTCTTCAAAGAGGGGCTGGAGCATACAGCGGTTTTGTAGTGTGTCAGGTACGATCGGGAAGCAGACATAGGAGCAAAACTAATGATTGCAACTGTTTTCCCGTTTCGGACTGTGTTGGTACAAATTCTAGCCATGTTTTTGGCGATCGCGATCGAATCATGGTTCTTGCAAAAACTACTGAAACTCAGCCCGAAAACCAGCGTTGAATATGCAGCCATCCTCAATCTCTCTTGCACTTGCATGGGTTGGCTAGTTTTTTTCGGCATTGAAAGCGTGCTTTCAAAAGATTTACGGGAACGGCTGATCGATTATATATTATTAGGAGGCGAGCGAGATTTTTACTTCATAATAACTGGCATCGCCCTCTCGATACTGCTAGTGACTTTTCTCGCAAAATGGCAAGCATTAGAACTGTTAGAAAACACGCTATACGGGAAGAAAAAAACTGCTGTTCCTACTGAATTCAAACGCTCATTCACCCTCACCCGCCGTCCTCCGAAAAGAAGTTTTAAAGTCACCACCCAATTTGGAGCAATTTTCATCTCTCACACTGTTAGTAATTGCCTGATTCTAACCGTGTTATTTTTCCAAAGTATCGATTAATTTTAGATTTCAGATTTACTCCACAGATAAATCTGGATCTTCAACTTCTTCGATCGAAAGTTTTAGGTTGGAGCCCGATCTATCCAGGGCTTCTACCCGTTTTCTGACGGTGCGATTGAAATCAACAACTTTAATGTGGTTGCTTCTGCTGAGGTTTCGCCACCGCTTCTTTTTGAGCCGTAAAATTAGTAGCCGCCGCCCGATCCGTCAGACTAATTTTTCCGTTGAGGCTGTCTTTTTCCACAACTCCTCGCAGTTTAACATAGCTGTTTTGACCGATCGCAGCGGACTCGCTGCAACCCGTTAAATTAGGTACGACACCCGACAAGCTCAATCCTTGATTTTCCCACTTCCCTGCTAAAGAAGGTTTCTCCTCGGCTGTGTTTGCGCGATCGCCCTCGCTGTTACCCGATCGCAAATTACCGCTCAAATAAACACCCGATTGCTCGATTGTCAAGGTCAAAGTATCAGATTTCAGACATTCCGGCAAACTTTTAGCATCAAAGCGATAACTTCCCGCAATTGCCGGAGCCGCTTTTAAACTTGTTTCGCCGTAAGCAGTTACCACTTTAAACAGCAGCGAAACCGAGCCGATCGCAATCCCGTAAAATGCCAGGGATTTAAGGCTTAAATGATTCATAATCTTGGGAATGGGGAATTGGGAATTGGGAATGGGGAATTGGGAATTGGGAATTGGGAATTGGGAATTGGGAATTGGGGATTGGGAATTGGGAATTGGGAATTGGTAGCACCTCACAAATAACCAACTGCCAACTGCCAACTGCCAACTGCCAACTGCCAACTGTCAACTGCCAACTGCCAACTGTCAACTGCCAACTGTCAACTGTCAACTGTCAACTGTCAACTGTCAACAAGTACCGAAGCCAAGTGCGATCGCACTTTCACGTAACAGCGCGCAATCAGCAGCGAAGAATGACACTGCACCGCCAATTCATCAGTATACCGTCCGAGAGTTTGGCGTTCAATTCCCCACTCCCGACTCGTACCCGCGATCGTCAAATCAGCATTAGCAGAAGCCGCCACCACCGCTTGAATCGGCTCAGCAGCCTCCACAATCGGAGTTTCAATGCGCGATCGCACTTCTACCGGCAACCGATCCATAACTCGCTGAAACTCATAACTCAGCTCATTTCCCTCTGCCCCGTCAACCGCCACCCGCAGCACCGTCAAACGACGTTCCTCGCTATTAACCAACAGTCTCAGCGCCAATTCCAACCCTAAATCATCGTGAATATTTGCCGCATAAGGCACTAACAAATTATTCAACCGTTCCCTACCTCTGTCAACAAAAATTGCTACATCCACAGTAGCGTTGCTGAGAATTTGGCCGACACGCCCTCCCAAACGGTTGCTGCTAAAAGTCGGCCTGTGCCATCCTACCAAAATCAAATCCGCGCGATCGAGTTCCGCAATTTGCGCCGTTTCCCGCGCCACATCTTTAGTAACCCGAATGATTGGGTGCACGAATTTTTTCGCATCCGGCAATTCCAAACTCTCTATCAATTCTGATAATTTCGAGCGGCGTTCCTGAATAATGCGATCGGCTTCTACGGGCGTACTTTCAAAACCATAATTTTCATTTAATTCGATCAAACTCAGAGGATGAACCGCCGCCGACTGCAAATCGCTACCCCCTGTATCCGCAGCAGGCTGCGCCAGGGCGATCGCCAATTGCAGCAAACCTTTCTGCGTGCTGGGATTAGCAACCGGGACTAAAATTCGATACTTGGGCAGCAATTCTCTATTAATTTCTTCGCTTTCTCCACCCATTGGCGAATCTTTTAATTCTGAATCATCATCCGAACTTACTTCTGAGATATCTAACCGAATCAGCTTTTTCGGATAAGTCCACTCCAACAGTGGCGAAGTCATAAAAGTTGTCACTAAAGCCATAATGACTAACATCGTAAATAGCAGCGGCGAAACCACCCCCAGAGAAAGACCGATATTCAGCACAATCAGTTCAGTCAAACCGCGAGTATTCATCATCCACCCCAGCGCTGAAGCTTCGCGGTTGCTGATGCCGCAGACTCGGGCAGCAACGTAAGTCCCGAAGTATTTTCCAATAATTGCTACTCCCAAAACTGCCGCGCACAGCAGCCACAATTCGGGACTATTGAGCAGGCCGATTTGAGTCCGCAAACCGCTGTAAGCGAAAAATATTGGCAGCAGAAATATCAGGACAAAATCTTCTGTTTTCTCAGCTAATTCTCTGGTAAGTCCGGCATTTTTTGGCATGGCAGCACCCAGCAAAAACGCACCGAAAATTAAGTGAATGCCGATCCATTCAGTAATTAAAGCTGATGCTACAACTCCCATGTAAATGCCGGATAGCACTAATTGAGATAACTTGCCGGTGCGGTTGTAGTGCTTGGAAAGCCGTTGCAAGAACCAGCGGACTACAGTCAGCATGAAACCGATGTACACTATAGATTCAAAAATTGTCGGTAAAGCCCCAACCATCGAGTTAGTGCGCGTAACTGCGATCGCCACCGCCAACAAACACCATGCCGTCACATCGTCTACCGCAGCGCAAGTCAGAGCTAGCGTCCCCAATTTGGTATTCTGCAAGTTGTGCTCTGTAATAATTCTTGCCAGCACCGGAAAGGCAGTAATTGACATCGCAGCGCCCAAAAACATCGCAAATGCTGTAAACGAAACGCTATTATTTGAAACTATCGGGTACAACAGCAGTGCTAGGAAGCTTCCCAGAGAAAATGGCACTAAAATGCTGACGTGTGATGTTAAAATTGCTACATCTAAATTGTTTTTTAGATACTTAGGATTGAGTTCTAAACCAATCAAAAACATGAAAAATATTAGCCCTACCTCAGATAACACGTTGAGGAAAGGAACGGCCTCCGCTGGAAAAAGTGCTGCTCCTAAATCTGGTGCAATCAAACCGAGGAGAGAAGGCCCGAGCATAATTCCTGCTACAATTTCTCCAATAACTTGAGGTTGTTTGATCGCTCGAAATGCTAAGCCGACAAGTCGAGAAAGTGCGATGACAATTAGAACTTCAAGCAGGACGAGAATGGGGATGGGCATGGCGTTTTTAGCTTTAGGTTTTTTGCGGATCGAGAGGGCGTGGCATTCAGTTGACAGTTGACAGTTGACAGTTGACAGTTGACAGCTTACCCGCTCGCTTAGAGAAGGGATGAGGGCGACCTCTACCTGAAAGGAAGAGGATTGGACTCATGAATAGTCTGATTTTAATTTCTCCCTAGAAGGGTTGCGTTTAAACCAATTTTTTCTAGTAAAGCCGACAGAATTGCCGATCGAATAAAATCGATAAAAGCTCGATCGAACGAAAGAAGGCACAAGACACGCAGCTTCAACGCCATTCTCTCACAAGCTCACAAAAGCTTCTGCAACCTCGAACCTGGATTTTTGGTTTTTTCAGAAGCGGTTGCTAGTAACTCTAACCGTATCGTGCGCCCCCCGCACCCAACCCGCCGACTACATCTCATACCATTTTAGATTTTAGATTTTGGATTTTAGATTGGGAGATGATTTACTGGTCATGGGTTGGGATCTTCCCTACAGTTGCATGATTTTGGAAAAATGGCATCGCTCAAGTCGGTGCACACCGTCCACGCAACCCTACGGAAAACCCTACCCTACGGATCTAAGATAGTCAGAAAAAGTGGTGCTTCTGGTGATAGACTAGAAAAGTTGTTTAAATTCGCACATCCGGGTTTTCGGGTGTTTCGAGGGCGCAAACCCTCAGAAATACGACCGGGTGGAGGATTAACCCGAATACAGGAGTTAAAAATACAATGCCAGTAGTTAGTTTGGCTCAAATGTTAGAGTCAGGGGTTCACTTCGGACACCAAACCCGTCGGTGGAACCCGAAAATGGCTCCCTACATTTTCACAGAGCGCAACGGGGTTCACATCATCGACCTCGTGCAAACCGCTCAGCTTATGGAAGACGCCTACGAGTACATGAGAGTGGCCTCCGAAAAAGGTAAAAAGTTTTTGTTCGTCGGTACAAAGCGCCAAGCTGCCGGGATTGTAGCCCAAGAAGCTCAACGCTGCGGTGCTTACTACGTCAACCAGCGCTGGCTGGGGGGAATGCTCACCAACTGGACAACAATTAAGTCCCGCGTCGAGCGCCTCAAGGATTTGGAGCGCCGCGAGGAAATCGGCGCCCTAGATTTGTTGCCGAAAAAAGAAGCTTCCGTGCTGCGCCGAGAAATGGCAAAACTCCAGAAGTATCTGGGCGGAATCAAAACTATGCGTAAGATTCCCGACGGAGTTGTCCTAGTAGACCAACGCCGCGAGTATAATGCTGTGTTGGAATGCCAAAAGCTGGGAATTCCCATCGTCTCTCTGTTGGATACCAACTGCGACCCGGATTTGGTTGACATTGCGATTCCAGCAAACGACGATGCTATTCGATCGATCAAACTGATTGTCGGCAAGTTGGCTGATGCCATCTACGAAGGTCGTCACGGTCAACAAGGCGGCGACTCTGACGAAGACTACGACTACGAAGGTGGTTACGAAGGCGCCGAATATGATGGCGAAATCGAAGAATTGGATGACCCTAATTATGTAGATCCCGAGGACGGCGACACTGACAGCGAAGAAACCGAAAGCTAGTATTGCTATCGGCATCTGACACCAAGCAATTAAAAATTAAAGATTGAAAATTAAAAATTAAAAATCATAATTTTTAGTTGGACATTTTTAATTTTTAATTTTTAATTGTAAATGGCATTAGTCTCGGTCATTAGTAGATTTCTGACAAAAGCATTCCGCAGTGTGAACACCAAAATTAATTAGGGTTCTACACCTACCAAATCCGCCAGAAGGCTGACTTGCTATTTCTTAACTCTTGTCTAATCATTAACATTAAGGTTCACGAGCGGGACGCTCGCACTCCTGACTAATGATAAGGTTCGCGAGCGGGGACAGCACTAACGACTAATGACTAACGACTAATGACTAATGATAAGGTTCGCGAGCGGGGACGCTCGCACTAACGACTAATAACTAATTTTGATTGGGAACTTAAAGAAGATGGCGGACATATCTGCAAAACTTGTTAAAGAACTGCGCGACAAAACCGGCGCGGGGATGATGGACTGCAAAAAAGCCCTCACCGCAAACGATGGCAATATCGAAACATCAATTGAGTGGCTGCGGAAAAAAGGTCTGGCTGGGGCTGACAAAAAAGCAGGACGGGTTGCCTCAGAAGGACTTGTAGGCAGCTACATTCACACGGGCGGCCGCGTGGGAGTGCTGGTGGAAGTTAACTGCGAAACAGATTTTGTGGCACGGCGCGAAGAATTCCAAAGTTTAGTACGCAATATTGCAATGCAAATTGCAGCTTGCCCGAATGTGGAATACGTGAAAGTTGAAGATATCCCCGCTGAAATTGTCGAACGAGAAAAGGCAATTGAAATGGGCAAAGATGACTTGGGGAACAAGCCGGACAATATCAAAGAAAAGATTGTTCAAGGGCGGATTGACAAGCGGATGAAAGAGTTATGTTTGATGGATCAGCCTTTTATTAGAGATCAAAATATCTCGGTGGAAGAGTTGGTGAAACAAACGATCGCCCAAATTGGCGAAAATGTCCAAGTCCGCCGTTTCGTCCGTTTTGTGTTGGGCGAAGGCATTGAGAAAGTAGAAGCTAACTTTGCCGATGAAGTGGCCGCCCAAATGGGTGCTGCTCAATAATCGAAAATTTAGATTAAAAACTAAAAATTAAAAATGTGAAAACCTAATTTTTTTGCATTTTTAATTTTTAGTTTTTACACGACTACAGAAATAGGTACGTAGTTGCGCTTCAGCGCTCTTGGTACGTAGTTGCGCTTCAGCGCTCTTGGTACGTAGTTGCGCTTTAGCGCTCTTGGTACGTAGTTGCGCTTTAGCGCTCTTGGTACGTAGTTGCGCTTTAGCGCTCTTTATAATATTCCGAAAGAGGGCGTTGCTCGATCCGGGTATGAAAATGGGTAACTTGAAAATTCAGAAGATTAACTTAGTTGTTTCATTTTTTCACATTGAGTCGTTTGTACCGTAAATTAGCGCCGGAGCGCTGAAGCGCAACTACGTACCCAAGAGTCGATATTTTATGACTATCCGGGGGATGTGAGGGGAATCGAGTTTTCACATTGAGTCGTTTGTACCGTAAATTAGCGCCGGAGCGCTGAAGCGCAACTACGTACCCAAGAGCCGATATTTTAGCGATATTTTACGACTATCCGGGAGATGCGAGGGGAATCGAGACTCAGCTAGAAACCGAGAGATAAAAAACATAAAAATGTTGGAGGCGATTCTTGAAACCTATGCCCGATTTCTAACCAGAATTAACTCGACAATCAGACAATTTGTGGCAAAAATCGGGTTGTTTTGCCGATCGTCCTATTTGAATTTTATAGGGGATATATGGTGGGATCCAGAGAGCGCATAGAGCAAGATTTGGCAGGACTCGAAGAGGCTTTAGCAGCCTTGAATCTAGAGTTTCGCAGTACCTACGATGGTTATTTAACTGCCTTGGGACAAGCGGTGCGACAGCAGTTGATTTTGGCTTGCTATCACCTTTGCACTCAAGCGGTGCCGGAGTCGTTTCTCAAGTTGTCCTTCGACGGGCGACAAAAAATGCAGCAGTCTGTAAGGCGTTTGGCTGCGGCGTCTCAAGAAAAATTGCGATCGCTCACGACTGAATCAGAAGTAGAGGAAGAGGAAGAGGAAGAGGAAGAGGAAGAAATAGATGAAGAAATAGATGAAGAAATAGATGAAGACGAGTTTGGCGAGGAAGAAATCGAGGAAAACGAATTCGTCGAGGAAGAAATAGAGGCAAACAACGAATTTTCCGCTATTAACTATCAATTTCCAGCAACAAACAATCAATTACCAATTGCCAATTCCCCGCAAAGTTTGGCGCGCTGGCAAAATAGTATTGAAAAGTCGATCGCCCAGATTCTCAAGCTGCTGTCTCGCGACACCAACCGCTTGCTCCAACAGTCGGAAATCTTGCCCAGTCAATTGCCAGAACAGGTTCTAGAAGCTGCTTCTGCTGCTGAATTGTCCGCCGACAGCGTGGCGGGCCCACCTAACCTATTAAGCTTAATCATTGAAACAGATAGTTCACCAGCACCGCCAAACTTGGGAAAAAGACCCGGTATTAATGCTTTGCACATTACAGCAATTAAACTGCGGTTGTCGGAAATAGAGTTTGCCGATCCGGGAACATCGGCTTGGCGCCAACAAATTCGCAACCTCTCTGCAAAGTTGAACTCCCTCGGTCGCGATTACCAGAAAAAGCAGCGGGAAATGGCGGTGGTGGAGGCTGAGTCGGCTTGGCGGTTGAGTTGGTTTGAAGATTAGTCAGTGGACAGTGGACAGTTGACAGTTGACAGTTGACAATTGTCTGGAATTATTGAGCTATGATTAATAACTAATGACTAATGACTAATGACTAATGACTAATAACGTTCGCGATCGGGGACGCTCGCGCTAATGACTAATGACTAATGACTAATAACTAATGACTGATGACTAATAACCAACCAGAATGGCAGCGATTGCAAAAAGCTCTTTCCGTAGAAGCCGATCGCGGATTTAACGACATCCAAGGCAGTCAATACCGCTTTAGCGAGTTTCTCGGCCTCAGCTTGAGACAACTTGCAGGCGCTGTCACTGGTTCTTCGCGCGATCGCGCCAGAGAACTTGCTGTGGAATTTGACATCTACCCTCAGAAAGATCTCGAAGGGCGCCAACATTCGATCGCCATTACAGTCAGTTTCCTCAGACAAATGGAGCAAGTTTGGGAAGAACAAACGACACAAGTCAGACCTGAAAATGCCACCGATTCAATCACTCCAGCCGTTTCAGTTCCCCGAACCGCACCCCTTAACACAGCACCTCCACCCCCCAGTCTGACGCTAGATCAACCGTTAACCCGCGTGACAGGCATCGGCCCCGCCAACGGCAACCGCTTGCTAAAACTCGGTTTAGATACCGTATATGACTTGCTTTACTACTATCCCCGCAACCACATCGACTATGCAAAGCAAGTACGAATTCGCGAGTTAATAGCAGGGGAAACTGTTACTTTAATCGCCGAAGTAAAGCGCTGCAATTGCTTTTCTAGCCCTAAAAATAAGAAATTAACGATATTAGAAGTAATTTTAAAAGACAGTACCGGAGAAATTAAAATCAGTCGCTTTTTTGCCGGGCCTCGCTACAGCAATCGCGGCTGGCAAGAATTCAAAAAGCGCGAGTATTGTACTGGTGCGATACTTGCTGCTTCGGGGTTGGTAAAGCAGGGTAAGTATGGCATTACCCTAGAAAATCCTGAGTTGGAAGTATTAGATGACTCCGGCGGTGCGATCGAATCTATGAAAGTCGGCCGCCTGATTCCTGTTTATCCGCTGACGGAAGGGGTGGATGCGGGTTCGGTGAGGCGATCGATCTTAGCCGCAATTCCGGCCGCGAAACTGTTACCGGAATCGCTACCGGATGACTTGCGCGAGCGTTACGGCTTAATGGGTTTAGCCGATGCGGTGGCAAACATTCAC
The DNA here is from genome assembly GCF_020737865.1 of Microcoleus sp. PH2017_35_SFW_U_B. Taxonomy (NCBI): domain Bacteria; kingdom Bacillati; phylum Cyanobacteriota; class Cyanophyceae; order Oscillatoriales; family Microcoleaceae; genus Microcoleus; species Microcoleus sp. PH2017_35_SFW_U_B. The sequence goes on along the minus strand of NZ_JAEQDE010000084.1, from coordinate 14,933 downwards.
TTTCCGCTCGATCGCGATTGCTTGTCCGCCGCCCGCCGCCGCTTAGTTTTTGACGAATTTTTCTACCTGCAATTAGGCCTTTTAAAGCGCCGCCAAACCCAAAGAAAAGCTCAAGCTAGCGCAGTCATCCTTCCTAGCGGGAAATTGATCGAACAGTTCTATCAAATCTTGCCTTTTGCGCTGACAAATGCCCAAGAAAGAGTCATTAACGACATCCTCAACGATTTAGCTTCGCCCCAGCCGATGAACCGATTAGTGCAAGGCGATGTCGGCGCTGGCAAAACAGTCGTCGCTGTAGTCGCAATGCTAGCAGCAATTCAATCCGGCTATCAAGCCGCTTTAATGGCGCCGACAGAAGTTTTAGCAGAACAGCATTATCGGAAATTGGTAGGCTGGTTTAATTTGATGCACTTGTCTGTCGAACTGTTAACTGGTTCGACAAAAATAGCCAAGCGCCGGGAAATTCACAGCCAGTTAGAAACCGGAGAATTACCTGTTTTAGTAGGAACTCACGCGCTGATTCAAGATACGGTGAATTTCCATAAATTGGGTTTGGCTGTAATTGACGAACAGCACAGATTCGGCGTGCAGCAGCGTGCTAAATTGCAGCAAAAAGGCGAATCTCCTCACGTTTTGACGATGACCGCAACTCCCATTCCTCGGACGCTGGCGCTGACTCTGCACGGCGATTTAGACGTGAGTCAAATTGATGAACTTCCCCCCGGTCGGCAGGCGATTCAAACGACTGTTCTGTCTGCGAAAGAACGCCTCCAGGCTTACGATTTGATTCGTCGGGAGGTGGCGAGCGGCCGTCAGGTTTATGTGGTTCTGCCTCTGGTGGAGGAGTCGGAAAAGCTGGATGTGCGATCGGCAATTGAGGAAAAAGAGAAACTCGAAAAAAGTATATTTCCTGAGTTTAAGGTAGGTTTGCTCCACGGTAGGATGAGTAGCGCTGACAAAGATCAGGCGATTACTAAGTTTAGAGACAAAGAAACTGATATTTTAGTATCTACTACTGTGGTGGAAGTGGGAGTAGATGTGCCGAATGCAACGGTAATGTTGATTGAAAATTCGGAGCGTTTTGGACTGTCGCAATTGCACCAGTTGCGGGGTCGAGTCGGTCGGGGCAGCAATCGTTCTTATTGTTTGTTAATGCCCGGTTCCAAGGCTGCGGAAGCTATGCAGAGAATGAAGGTTTTAGAACAATCTCAAGATGGATTTTTTATTGCAGAAATGGATATGAGATTGCGCGGCCCAGGTCAGGTTTTGGGAACTCGACAGTCTGGTTTACCGGATTTTGCTTTGGCGAGTTTGGTGGAGGATCAGGAGGTTTTGGAGTTGGCGAGGGAGGCCGCGCAAATGGTAATTGAGAATGATGAAACTTTGGATGAATGGCCGGTCGTGCGGGATGAGTTGGAACGGCGATATCAACGGATGATGAGTGGCTCGATTTTGACTTAGGCTCAAATACGACTGTAGTAAAATTGGTTTGTAGTGAGGACTTTAGTCCTTTTTTTGATGCAGGCTAAAGTCCTCATTACAAACCTACTTTAGGATCGCGAATTAAATAACTTACAATTTTAATTGTTATTGTGAGATGGGCGTCCCGCCTGTCCTTTTTGAACGGGCGGGACGCCCATCCCACAAAATTGTGGAAGTTATTTAATTCTCATTCCTTAGTTCTCTCTTTGATGCGGACTAAAGTCCTCACTACAAACCTACTTTCGTTCTCTCTTTGATGCGGACTAAAGTCCTCACTACAAAACTACTTTCGTTCTCTCTTTGATGCGGACTAAAGTCCTCACTACAAACCTTATGGACAAAAGTATAAAATATCGGTTTATGATGACACAAATTCCGCTATTTTATGTTATAGTAGATTTACTAACATCAGGCATGAATGTCAAAAATCAGGTTTCTTGTGACAGACTCAAGTAAAATCCTCTATTTTTTGTCAAGAAACCCACTGTATAAGCTTTTGCTGAGAATGATGCAAAATATCAGGTTTGGCGAAGGGTGGCGCAGGCGAATTTGTTGGGCGTGAGTGCCTCAGCCCAACCTACTTTGTGAGAGGATTTTGCCCTAGCTATAGGGTATTTTTATGAGTTGTCAGGCTTGGGCCACTTATTGATCCAAGAATCCTTCCCAGGAATGACCCAGAAGTGTCAAAATTAAGATAGTCCTGAGAAAAACAGGGAAAAGGAAATCCAGCCAGTACAGGCTGGTAAGGCAGAATTAATTCCTCGCTTGTCAAGCTTGCAGGTGGTCGCCGACGGTTCGTCGCATTTAATCTCAACAGTAATTTATGAAAGATCTCACTCGTTATCGAAATATTGGCATCTTCGCCCACGTAGATGCTGGCAAAACCACCACAACTGAAAGAATCCTGAAACTGACAGGCAAAATCCACAAAATAGGTGAAGTACACGAAGGCGCGGCGACGACTGACTTCATGGAACAGGAGCAAGAGCGCGGGATTACGATTCAATCCGCTGCTACTACCTGCTTCTGGAACGAGCATCAGCTCAACATCATCGATACTCCCGGACACGTCGATTTTACGATCGAGGTTTACCGTTCGCTCAAGGTTCTCGATGGCGGTATCGGTGTGTTCTGCGGTTCCGGTGGAGTTGAACCGCAATCGGAAACTAACTGGCGCTACGCTAACGATTCTAAAGTTGCTCGTATCGTCTATATCAATAAGCTCGATCGCACGGGCGCAGATTTTTACCGAGTTGTCAAGCAAGTCGATAAAGTCCTCGCAGCTAAACCAATGGTAATGGTTTTGCCGATCGGCATTGAAGACAAATTTTGCGGCATGGTCGATTTGCTCACCCGCAAAGCATGGATCTGGGATGATTCGGGCGATCCGATGGGCTACACAATTCAGGATGTTCCGGCCGATATGGTCGATGATGTCGAGAAATACCGCGAACAGTTGATCGAACTGGCTGTCGAGCAGGATGATAACCTGATGGAACAGTACCTCGAAGGCAACGAGCCGAGTATCGAAGACCTCAAGCGGTGCATCCGCAAAGGCACCCGCGACATGGCATTTTTCCCCACCTACTGCGGCTCGTCGTTTAAGAATAAGGGCGTCCAGTTGGTACTCGATGCAGTCGTTGACTACCTCCCGAACCCGATGGAAGTTACGCCTCAGCCTGAGGTGGATCTCGAAGGCGAGGAAACAGGCAATTTCGCGATCGTGGATCCAGAAGGCCCTTTGCGCGCCCTGGCATTTAAGATTATGGACGATCGCTTCGGCGCTTTAACCTTCACCCGTTTGTACTCCGGTAAGATATCCAAAGGCGACACCGTACTCAACACCGCCACAGGCAAAACCGAGCGCATCAGCCGCTTGGTAGAAATGCACGCCAACTCCCGCGAAGAAATTGATTCGGCTCAAGCAGGCGATATTATTGCGATCGTAGGTATGAAAAACGTCCGCACCGGACACACCATCTGCGACCCCAAAAATCCCGCAACCCTAGAGCCAATGGTGTTCCCAGAACCAGTCATCTCCATTTCGGTCAAACCGAAACTCAAAGGAGGCGAAGAAAAGATGGGAGCCGCGCTCACCAAGATGGTACAAGAAGACCCATCTTTCCACATGGTCACAGACGAAGAAAGTGGCGAAACCATCCTCAAGGGCATGGGCGAACTGCACCTCGACATCAAAGTGGACATTCTGCGACGCACCCACGGCGTCGAGGTAGAAGTTGGCGAACCGCAGGTAGCCTACCGCGAGTCCATCACCAAACGCCTCGAAGACAACTATGTCCACAAGAAACAATCTGGTGGTTCAGGTCAATTTGCTAAAATCGGCTATATCGTCGAGCCCGGTGAAGTCGGTAGCGGCTTCGTGTTCGAGTCAAAAGTAACTGGTGGTAGCGTACCGAGAGAGTATTGGCCAGCGGTGCAAAAAGGCTTCCAAAGCTGCATCGATGTGGGCGTCTTGGCTGGATTCCCCTGCTTAGACTTGAAATTCACCCTGGTTGATGGAGGTTTCCACCCGGTTGACTCTTCAGCAATGGCCTTTGAAATTGCTGCTAAAGCCGCCTACCGCCAATCTGTACCCAAGGCTGGGCCTCAGTTGCTGGAACCGATCATGAATGTCGATGTCTTCACCCCAGACGATCACATGGGCGATGTCATCGGCGACCTCAACCGCCGCCGGGGCATGATGAAGGCTCAGGAAACCGGACAAACAGGAGCGCGGATCAAGGCTGATGTGCCGTTGAGCGAAATGTTTGGCTACATTGGCGATTTGCGTACCATGACATCTGGGCGCGGTCAGTTTTCGATGTCTTTCTCGCACTATTCTCCTTGTCCGAGCAATATCGCTGAGGAAGTGATTAAGGATGCGAAAGAGCGTCAAGCTGCTAAGTAGTGTGTTGAGTGTAAGTGCGATCGAATAGTGCGATCGTACTCTACAAACAGGTAGCCAGAAACCGGGTTTTTTCACGAACATCCTTCGCTGTAGCGACGAGATTAGGTGAAAAACCCGGTTTCTTTGATATTGGTGCGTCCAGGACTCTTAAAAAAATCTGCGTTGATTTGCGTTATATCGTTTCCACTTGGACTGGAATGATTAAACCACAGAGGGCGCAGAGGACACAGAGTCCGAGAATAGAGATATGAATCATGCCGATGGAGAGCGGATTTGATATTAATCGGCGGTATCGTAAGGGCGATCGCAGATTTATGAAATAAGTCAAGTATCATATTTGCTAACATACAATTAATAATTTAAAACCGAGGCAGGTAGCCATGACAGCCACCCTAATCCAGAATCAAAGTAGCGGAATTCTGCTAAAAAATATTAGCTGGAAAACTTACGAATCCCTGCTGAATGAGTTAGGGGAACACGGAGGAATTCGCCTGATTTACGATCGCGGAAATTTAGAAATTATGACTCCATCAGCACCACATGAAAAGTCAGGTGAACTCTTAGGAAATTTTGTTGAAGTTCTAACTGATGAATTAAATGTTGACATTTGCAGCCTGGGTTCACTAACCTGCAAGCGCAAAGATTTGGAACGGGGGTTAGAACCTGATAAATGTTACTACATTCAGAATGAAGATGTTGTCTGGAATAAAGAACAAATCGATCTCAATGAAGATCCACCACCGGATTTAGCTATTGAAATTGACATTACCAGCAGTTCGATCGATCGTCTCAAACTTTACGCAAGTTTGGGTGTACCTGAAGTTTGGCGCTACGATGGCAATCGTTTAATCATCTATCACTTAGAAGGCAATGAATACGCAGAGTGCGAGGTTTCTCCCACTTTTGCTTTTCTGTCGAAGTTTGAAATGCTGCGGTTTTTGGAACTGAAACAGACTACAAAAGAAAAGGCTTTGCTGCGGTTATTCCGGGAGTGGGTGAGGAGTCAAATTCAGTAAAGAGACTGAAGGAGGGCGATCGCCCCTCAATCAAGATCGTGTTTGCTAAGATACAATCAATAATCTACAACCCAGGCAGGTAGCCATGACAGCCACCCTGATCCAGAATCAAACTAGCGGAATTCTGCTAAACAACATTAGCTGGAAAACTTACGAATCCCTGCTGAATGAGTTAGGGGAACACGGAGGAATTCGCCTGACTTACGATCGAGGAACATTAGAAATTATGACTCCTTTAGCACCCCATGAAGGTAGTAAGAAAATTTTAGGCCGTTTTGTGGAAAGTGTGAGTGAAGAATTAAACATCGAAATTCGGAGTTTGGGTTCTCTAACTTGTCGGCGCGAGGATTTGGCTCGCGGTTTGGAGCCGGATCAGTGCTACTATATCCAAAATGAGAATGTGGTTTGGGACAAAGAACAAATCGATCTCAATCAAGATCCGCCACCAGATTTAGTAGTGGAAATTGACGTGACTAGCAGTTCGATCGATCGCCTTTCTTTATACGCAAGTTTAGGGGTGCCGGAAGTTTGGCGCTACGACGGAAATCGTTTAATAATTTATCAACTGGAAGCACAGGAATATGTAGAAAGAGATGTTTCTCCGACTTTTCCTTTTTTGTCGCAAGTTGAGATGCTGCGCTTTTTGGAATTGAGGAGGACTACCAAGGAAAATGCTTTGCTGCGGTTATTCCGGGAGTGGGTGAGGAGTCAAATTCAGTCCGGGGAATAAAAGAAAAGGGCGATTCACGATCGGGATGGTTGCGTTTGAGGCTCTTTTTAGCAACCGCAGATGAACGCTGACTGACGCGGAACGATGACTCGGGCGGAGTTCCTCGAATTTACCTTAATTTCGCCCTTCCATATCTTAAACCGTATCGCTATTCTTCTCCTCCATCTCAATTTTGATAGAGATGCAACGTGCCGATCGCCTGGCCGCAAAACTGCGAAAATTAAATATTGACCCGGATACAATTTAGCAAGTTTATTTCATGAGATAGCGAGGTTGAAATGGCCGAAATAAATCCCGATCGCACTACTGGTACAATTACGATCGACGTTTGCGCTCAATCAAACGGGCAGTATCTTTGTCAGATATCATCATCTCTGAGCGATCACCCCAATGATACCATGAATTTTTACGGACAAACAAAAGAACACGCGATCGCGATCGCCCTAGAACATTTAGCTGACGAATATCGCGAAAAAGCAGAAGAGTCTCAGAATATAGATTCCCTTGCCGTGGAACTTTCAGATTCAGGAGAACCAATTAATAAATATTATCATGTGATTGTACACTACGAAGAAATTTCGGAAGCCGAATCTAAGTTTGAGGCAGTACACAATACAATAATGGGAAATACGATAGTTGAGAATGCCAGACTTGCAGCCATTGAGATTGCTCCAGATATTGAAATCGAGCCGTTAGAGCGATCGGGATATTGAGGGATAAAATTTTACACAATCTGCGGGTCACAATCAAGTTTTGTCGTCAAAAAAAGCGGTTTCCGATCTGCATCCAGGATTAAAATAAACAGGACTATTGATTTTGATTAATTTGGCTTTTTACCCAATTCCGAAATGCTTTAACTAATTCCAAATAATCCATTGTTTCCGCCTGTGCCAAAAAACTGACAATCTCTAAAATAGCAACACTCGGAAATGCTAAACTGATCTCGCACTCGACATACCCTCGATCGTCCAATCTGTTAATTCTGAGCCGCGAACCGTTGTAAATCCAAACTTCCGGCACTCCCAGATCGGCATAAATCTGCAAGGTATTGTCGGATCTGCTGGTAACATCAATTTCCACCACTAAATCCGGGGGCGGATATTGACTCATATCGAGTCGTTTTTTGCCTTTAATTGCACTAGCATTCTGGATGTAAAAACAATCATCCGGTTCTACACCAATGAGTTCAGGACGTTTGAATGTCGTAGAACCCAGAGGTTCAATTCTCACATCTAATTCTTCAGCTAATGTTTCAACAAATCGACCTATTACTCTTTTGTAAATTTCGTGTTCAGGAGAAGGCACCATAATTTTCAAATTGCCGCGATTGTATCTCAGTCTAATTGGCCTATCGCCGATTTCGGCAAGCAAAGTTTCATAAGTTTGCCAACTGATATTCGATAGCTCAACTATTTGTTCGGGCGGACTGAGAGTTTTAGCAATCATGGGGTTACTTTGGTGAAGAGTTCGTAGGCGCAAGCCGGGGCGTAGCGATCGCACTTTTAAACTAAATCATATCATCTCAAACATAGGTTTGTAGTGAGGACTTCAGTCCGCATCCGACGAGAGAGGACTGAAGTCCTCACTACGAACCAAATTGCTAGTTATTGGCCTGCAAAATCGGCACGGAACTTCTGGACAACTCGATTCAATTCCACTGAATGAGAAGCTTTAAATAAAATACGATCGCCCTTTTCAACAAATCCCAACAACCGCTTTGCTAAATCTTCCCGCCCATCGGGCGCCGTAATATCTCCTATCTCCACAAAAGGCACGCCCGCCGCACCCGCCGCCATCGCCGCCGCTTCCTCAAAATCCGCAAACACAAACAAAGCATCGAGGTTTAAATCCCGCGCCGCCTTTCCCACTTGTCGGTGAAATTCGATCGCCCTTTCGCCCAATTCCTTCATCGTACCCAACACCGCAATCCGGCGCTTTCCCGGAGTATCCGCTAACAATCTCAGCGCCGCCAACATCGACTCCAAACCAGCATTGTAAGTCTCATCCAGAATCACAACATCCTGCGGCAAATCGTAGCGGCGCGCCCGTCCATCCGGTAACTGTACAGACAAACCTTGCTGTAAAACTTCCCAATTAATCCCTAAAACTTTTGCTACCGCCAAAGCCGCCAAATAATTTACAGCATTGTGCCTTCCAGCCAAGGGCAGCGGCAATTCCACACCTTCTACAAGCATTGTATCATTATTCAGCAATTCCCCGCACAAATCGCCGCCTTCTAATCCGTAACTTAAAGTTTTTCCCTGCCAAACTTGCGCCGCAGTTGCCATTAATCTGTCAGAATCGTGATTGAGAATAGCAATACTTTCAGCAGGCATTTCCGCTAACAGTTCGCACTTAGCTTGGGCGATCGCATCTTCCGAACCCAATCGCCCGATATGCGCCGTTCCTACATTAGTAATTACCGCCACAGTAGGACGCGCAATTTGCGACAGCAGCGCAATTTCTCCTAGCCCGCGCATTCCCATTTCAATTACAGCATAATTGTGGGTCGGCGAAAGCTCTAACAGAGTTTTCGGGACTCCAATTTCATTGTTGTAGTTATATTGAGTTTTCAGAACATTTCCGCTGGTTGACAAAACGGCCGCAATTAATTCTTTGGCAGTAGTTTTACCTACTGAACCAGTAACACCAATTATCGGTATACTGAATTGGTCGCGCCACCAACGGGCGATCGCCTGGTAAGCTTTTAAAGTATCGTCAACGCGCAACAGCGGAAAATTGGGAACTTCTGCTTGGTAAGTGCGATCGACTACCGCAGCAATCGCTCCCAAATCCCGGGCTTTTGCCACAAACTGATGCCCGTCAAAATTTTCTCCCCGCAGCGCTAAAAATACTTCGCCCCCCTCAATGGTGCGCGTATCTGTAGCAATACCTGTCCCTACAACTGTCAGAACGTCCTCAGACACAGCAAGCAAAGGTACAGTTAAAATTTCAGCAAGTTGGGCGATACTTACGCGACAGACCATATTACCAGCACTCACATTTCAAATCATTATTTTCACAGCTAATCCTACCTCGCCCCACCTCACATTTAACTGACACCAGTTCAAAAAAGAATGCAAGCTTTGCCCGGAATCTAAACCCTGAGAGTCCTCAGTCATTCCCATCGCAAATCGCCAATCGCCAATCGCAAATGGTATAACAGGGGGATGCCGACTAGGATTGACCTTGGCACTCTTCAACAGTTGACAGTTGGCAGTTGACAGTTGACAGTTGACTGTTTGAGAGCGACATCTACCCTTAAGTCCGAGGATTGGAGTAATGAATAGTCTGATTTTAATTTCTCCCGAGCAGGCTTGGGGCTTTCAACCAATTCTTTCGGGTAATAATAAATCCTCTGCCCAGCCATAAATTATTTAGAACACACCCACAATCTTTACCAATAATTTACAAAGTTTGTGGTGATTTTAGGCCTTGCTAATTGCAAACAATTCATGTCATGCTGGTGTTGACAAATAGTTTAACTAAGTAAAAAAGATCTGCTTAAGGCGATCGCCACTTCCACCCCTAAGCCTCGGGAGGCGAGAAGCTCGGTTGACCCTACCCAACAACGGATACAAGCCCTCGACCTAAGTCGGGGAGAGATTAAAATTTTAGACTACAGTTGAAGCTTCCAGATGAATCTGTGGAGTAAATCTAAAATCTAAAATCTAAAATCTAAAATCGGTTGACTTAATTGTGGTGCTTCATCTGCCAATTCATATCTGCCAATGGCGCTTAAAGCTCCTGCCCAATCCTTTTGGAGGGTTAATCCACAGTGAACGACTATAACAGACAGAGCCAGGAAGAAGAACAGCTACTTTACAACCACTGGCTGGAGTTGGTACAAGTAGAGCAGCCGATCGAACTAATCGACCGTTTTCGCACTTTGTTTATCTACGGTAACGGATATCGCGATCGCACCATCGCTGAAGCACTCGAAAAAATAGCAGCCTCACCATACGCCCAACAAGAATTCAAATACATCCTCAACCGTTGCTGCCACATCCTGATCAACCGCTGGCAAACATACCCCGGCAAGCAAGCAGCTATCCCGGAATTGATCGCTCTGTTTGAAGAAGCCCCCAAAATATTATCTCGATATAGTCGATCGCGCCCTACTCACTCCATCCCCCAATTAGTCAATCAATTTACCCAAAGCGAACAATACCTCACACTCAAACGCTTAGCCAAAGTCATCACCCACAGTAATGAAGACAGCAACGGCAAAACTCCCGCCAGCCTAGCCCTCGGAACCTTAATTCCCCGATACCCTTACCTCTACAAACACTGCCTCCTCAGCGACGACAGCACCTACGAACAGCAAAAAATCATTCAAAAAATCCAAGCTCAAAAGCAGCAGCAATTTGAAATCGACCTCTCACAATACGTTGCTCACCAAGTGAGAAAAGCCCAAGCAGCCCGCCGGCATACCTCAATCTCCTTCGGCAGAAGTATACAGACTATAAAAAACCCGACGCTGTTGAGCGACCCAGAGCTGTTCTTTGCCCTCAAGCAATTTGTCGGAAAAGTCGAAGGAGCCGATACCTACCGACAGCTAGCCGGCCGCTTCATTGCGAACACCAGCACAAGTGTGTCCTACAGATCCTTTAAAGACGACTTATACGAATACCTAATTTCTTCCGTCACCGACGATGGCTACGGCAAACGTCAATTTAACGAAAAACTGTATAAACAACTACAAAATACCTTTCCCCACAACGATGCTCAGAAGTTCAACGAATTTTTAACGATCAGAACTTGCAGCCAGTTATTGAACTTTTTAGTAGTAGAGAGTCCTGCGCGGCCCAACCACTTTGTCTTCATCGACCTGATCTCCAACCTCGGGCCCACCCAAACCACAGGTTTGCTGCTGAAAATCGTGCTAATTTGTGGCAAAGTCAAGCCCTATCTAGAAAAGCGGTTGGCAATTTTGTTCGGTCACTACGAATTTTGTACCCGAGAAGGCCTGGTGTGGTTAGTCAAAGCCTTGGAAAACCTGAATCTCGCTTTGAGTACCAATTTTGGGAATCTAGACGTATCTTTCCTGCGGTAGCCGGTCTGTCCCAGAACTTTCTCGCGTTCGAGTTTGACAAAACATCACAGCTCAAAATCCGGTTTCTGAATACCCTCAAAGTTTGAGATTGAATTGTAACGACTTAATTAAGTGGCCAAAGCTACTCAAAAGACGCCATTCTGTGTTAAAATTCCAAGTGTATCAGATTCGGTTGCAGGCTTTGTTCATTGCTACAGAATTGTTTAAAAACTTGCCCTTCTGTATCGGCAGGGGACTCTCCGAAACTGAAATCTTTGCACTGTCTAATTTTTGGAGTTATTCCTCATGTCGATATACGTCGGTAACTTATCCTACCAAGTTACCCAAGAAGACATCACCACCGTCTTCGCCGAATACGGAACCGTTAAGCGAGTACATCTACCTACCGACAGAGAAACCAGTCGCCCCCGCGGCTTTGGTTTTGTAGAAATGTCAACAGATGCCGAAGAAGATGCAGCGATTGCTGCTCTCGACGGAGCAGAGTGGATGGGTCGCGATCTCAAAGTTAACAAAGCTAAGCCCCGCGAAGATGAAGGCGGCCGGGGCGGCGGCAACCGGGGCGGCGGCGGCCCAGGCAAATTTGGTCGCGGCGGTGGCGGCGGCGGCGGCGGACGTTATTAATTTCCTAATTAATTTCCGACGATCGAGATTTGAGATTGGAGAGCTGAAATTTGGGATCGAGGCCACCTAGCTTTGAACCACCGTCCGAATAATTTCCGGCCCGGTTGCTCCCAACCTTTACTCTTCCAGTCTGGCGATCGACCGCATTAAATATACCAAAAAGCCAAGGTTAGTCCCTTGGCTTTTTGGTATGAGGCTATTCAATATGAGTTAAAAACTCGGTGGGTTAAGACTTTCAGGTGCCTCTAGTTTTCTAATCATCAGGTTCGATGCTGCTGCTCAATCCGTGATTGTTGAGCGTTTCAGCATAAAACTCAGCGTGTTCGAGAGCGCAAACAATCACCAGTCCCAGCCCGTTGGTGTGGGCTTCCATCATCACATTTACAGCCTGTGGCTGAGTCAGACTGGGTACCGTCGCCATCAAAGTCTGCACCACGTATTCCATGGGATTGAAATCATCATTGTGCAGCAGCACGCGGTAGCGCGGCGCAAGCTTGCGGACTGTAGAAGGCTTTTGAATAATTTCGACAGACACTAATCTATACCTCCTGACTTGTAGGATGTTAAAATTTTTGACACTCCCTGCCGTTGATGCGAGGGGATTCTTCGTTCATCAACCCAAGTTGCTGAGATAGGCTTACACCTAAAACAGTAGATCTCGAACTAGGACGAAGCTGGTATCGCATTAATTTCGATCGACAATCTTGAGCTGGATTCCTCCGCTGTGATAGAGTATCTCACTTTCAGTTATTTTATTGAAATTTCCAGATTCAGACAAGGCAGCCGCCTAGCCGATCGCGAGCTGTCAACCATACCAAACCCAGAAGAAGTGTCCTAAGCCCGCAGCCGCCCCCTGTCTAGGGTCATAATAATAGAGACGCAAGATCGGTTAAAAATAAAAAACTACCAAAATTAGGGGGTTAGAGCCTCGTCCTTCTATGACTACTTTATTCTAGAAATCCTGTTGCCATTTTGTAGAAATTGGGTAAAATCAAACAAGGAGGTGATGCAAGTGTTCAATCTGACTTATGAATTCAAATTGAAACCCACAAAAACACAAGTAGCAATATTTGAGGATTGGTTGGAACAATGTCGCAAGGTCTATAATTATGCCCTGCAAGAACGTAAAGATTGGTATAATTCGCGAAAATGTCGGATTGACGCTTGTTCCCTTCGCTCGGAATTCATCATCAGAGCTGACACACCCAGACCAACTTACTCAACTCAATGTAAAGCCTTAACTGCATACAGGAAAACCAGCCCTGCATTACAACGTATCAATGCTCAAGCTTTACAACAAGTGCTGCGCCGACTAGAAAAGGCATTTGTAAGTATGTGGGAACAAAACCACGGATTTCCCCGATTCAAAAAAAGGGGAACCATGAGGTCTTTTGTGTTTCCACAACTAAGTTTAAACCCAATTCAAAATAGTAGTGTCAAACTGCCTGTAATTGGCTGGGTAAGATTTTGGCAATCCCGAGCGATTCCCGATGGTGGAATTATTAAGCAGGCACGGGTAGTAAATCGTGCATCCGGCTGGTATCTAATGCTGACCGTTCAATGGGATGTAAAAATTCCCGACGTAGTGCCACACGGAAATTCCCTAGGAATTGATGTCGGACTAACTAATTTCATAGCAACTTCTAATAGTCTTTTAGTCAAGCGGCCAAGGTTTTTTATAGACGCAGAACGCAAGCTGAAATTGCTGCAAAAACGTGTGAGTAAAAAGCGCAGTGGCTCAAATAATTGGCGCAAAGCTCAGAAAAAAGTTGCTCTTTTGCACGAATACGTTGCTAATTGTCGAAAAGATTGGCATCGCAAAATCTCTCATCAAATTTGCAATGATGTGGGGATGGTATTTGTTGAGGACTTAAATTTAGTTGGACTATCCAGAGGGATGCTGGGCAAGCACTGCTTAGACGCTGGATGGGGTCAATTTTTCACTATTTTGGAACAAACCTGTTGGAAACGCGGGGTGTACTTCCAAAAAGTGAATGCTAAGAAAACCAGTCAGATTTGTCCAAATTGCGGTGTCGCAACAGGCAAAAAAGAGCTTGCTGAGCGTACTCATACTTGCTCAAATTGCGGTTATACAACCGATAGAGATGTTGCAGCAGCTCAAGTAGTTCTAATTAGAGGACTTGCAGCCGTAGGGCATACGGTCAAGATGCTTGCCGAGGGTAAATTCGTCGGAATCCCACTGAAGCAAGAATCCTCTCGCCTTTAGGCAGAGGTGTGTCAACTGTTAAATCCCCAGAACGGACTGAACTTTATATGAAACGCAAACCTAACTCCTACAACGACAGAGACAGATTCGGCGACCCATTCCGGGGAGATGAAGACTCCGGCTCATTTGGCGGATCGTCGCGACGACAACCTCAGTCTGGCAAACCCTCTTTCCTCAATTCCGCCACCCTAGGGATTTTAACAGCCGTTTTTATTCTGGGAATTGGGATCGGCATTGCCTTCAGTTCCACGGCTACAATTAGCCCACAAAACGTAGCATCCCGGGAATTTATCGATCGCAGCGCCCCGAACCCCGAACTTTGCGTACAGTTTGGAGCCAGCGCAATGGTGACAGATATGCGCCTCTTCGTCACCCTTAACCCCTTCAACGTCTACATCTCCCAGCCGAGTATGCGTCCCGGATGCGTCCTGCGAACCAATAACTGGGCAATTCTCGAACAAAGAAAACTGATCAACCAAGAGCAAGTGCGCGAGTGTAAAAATCGCATGAACACCTTTGGCTTCACCGGCGCCCTGGAAGGTCAACCTGACATTAACTGTATTTACCAAAACGACGGCGCTAAAAACCTGTTCCTCAACCAACCGGGTTCGATCGCTCCACCCAGTGAAGGTCAAAATTTCTAACTGTGAGGATCGGACGATCGAAGTATAGGTGCTATCCACCAATCACCGGACATAACAGGACAACCAGTACCTAAAGGTGAAGAGATAGCCAGCCTCAGTTACAACTACGTTTTCAGGGTGATGACACCTACAGGTACTTTCCAGCCTGTGGCTCTGTCGTCAATCGTTAAACATCTGTATTTGGTTAAAGAAGTGCGGTTGACTCAACAAGCCCTGAAAACATTGGCGAGGAAAACATTACCCGAGCAA
>NZ_JAEQDE010000196.1:0-4614 GCF_020737865.1 Microcoleus sp. PH2017_35_SFW_U_B | reverse complement strand
TAATTGAGAACCTCCACCTAAAACAGAGTTGAACCAACCCGTACCAATTCCTTCCCAAGGAGCTTTAGTATCGCCATGAGTTAAACTGGCATTCGTGTGCTCAGGAGTGTACCAAGTCTTAGTAACATCAGCAATATTATTTTCAGCCAAATCACCTAAGCGACGGTAAATTGTTTCGCCATTCTCCGAAGGAAACTGACTTTCATTGAGATTAGCAGTTCCCGCATACCAAGCCAAAGCAGCCCGATGGTCGGTCATTAGGAAGAGTAAACTCCTCAGAAGAACCAGCCTTACTACCTCCATTCCAAGTCCAGGTACCATTCTTCCATTGAGCAGTCAGGATACGATTCCGATTGTAATCTTGTCTGGCTCACGATCTGCTATTATTAATATGTAAATATCTTCAGAAAAAGGTTATGAATAACGAAGAATATCTCGAATGGGAAGAAGAAGCCGAAGAAGTTATTCCGCTTCTATCTCTCAACAACCATCACCCAGAGATGGCTGGTAGGGAGGTGGTCGATTTATATAAAGATGGATGGAGAGACTATTCCTCGATCAATTTAGAAGGAACTCTCATCGAGCATGAATACCTAATTGAGATCGACCTAAGTGGCTCTGATTTACACTCAAGTATTTTGAAGGGGTGCGATCTGAGCGGTGCTAATTTGAGTAACGCGAATCTTGAAAATGCTCACTTGAGTAGCGTTTGTTTAGTAGGGGCAAATCTTAGCAATGCAAATCTGGCTAATGTTAATTTATGGAATGCTGACCTGAGCGATGCTAATTTGGAAAATGCTAACTTAAACAATGCAAACCTGTCTAATACCAACTTAATTGGCACAAATTTTAGCGCTGCTAAATGGGAGAATATTAACACTGACGCTGCGTTATTTTGTCATACTATTATGCCAGATGGTAGCCATAAAAGCGATCCAGTTAGAGTCATGGAAACTCAGGAATTGCTTCGGCGCTACGCTGCTGGAGAAAGAAGGTTTGAGGGCATAGTTTTATATCGGGCTGACCTTAGAGGTGTCGATTTACATAACATCATTATGCCTAATGCCCACTTAGCTAATGCTAACTTAAGCGGTGCCAATTTGCAAGAGTCCTGCTTGACGAATGTTAACTTTAGGGGTACTGATTTGAGCGGTGCTAATCTTAAAAATTCTTGTCTAGATTCTGCGGATTTAAGCTATGCCAACTTAAAGGGTGCTAATTTATTGACATTGGATATGAATGGTGTCAATTTCACAGACGCTAATCTACTTAGTGCTAAAATCTTTTTCTCTCAAACTGGCCGATTTCGCAATACAATTTTACCAAATGGAGAAGTTATCGTTGGTCCTAACATATATCCTTCAAATCAGAGATGAGTTTTTCGTCTGATTTGAAGGATGGTTGAGAGAATTTAGATAATTGGATATAACTGATCTTTGAGATAAGTCCGAATGTTATCAGGAAGACTAGACAAAAAGTTTATCTTTCTACCTCCTCTGCCATCAATCAGCTTTTCAAGCTGCTTAATTGTGAGCTGCCAAGTAGCAGGATTACGCCATTCAACTGCATTTTGGATATCCGGCAGAGTCGCAGTTAGTCCTAGCTCAGCTTGAATTTCATTAAAGGGGTGAGGTATGGGCTGCCCAGTAAGAGGCCAATTAGCAAATGGTTCGGTTTTATTAGGTGTCAAAAATGTATACACTTTCGTGTTTTGATTGATATCTGGTATGCCTTGACCAGGGCGATCCATAATTAGAAGCGTTTTCCAAGTCCATCCAGGAATGTTAATTCCTTTTTGCTGAAAAGCTTCAGAATTTGTGTATCCTCGAGCAATTTCATCAGGATGAGCATTACTTCGCTTCTGTGAATTCCAATCTGTACCATAACTGCCCGCAACAACGTAAATTTCTTGACCTTGTTGCGCGAGATTCCGCACCAGTTGTTCGACGTTATACCAAGCAGATGCTTGTGCGGGATCCTTTGAGTTCCCAAAAAATCGATTGTTGTCCACGCTTTGTGGAATCAAATTTGTTCCTAAAAAAGTAGCGAAGTTGTCTTTTTTGTGATTTGTTCGATCCCCTGAAGGAATTCCGTGACCTTGATCGAAACCCAAGCTGTAACCTTGAGGATTTTTATAGGAGCTAGTGTCAATTTTCGGCCATCCTTCTGGTAGTTGAGGATCCCCGACAAAGATCGTGGCGGGGCGGTCTAAATCACCTAGCCAGGATTTATTGACTTGCCAACTTATCCACGCAGGGTTGAGGGTACTGCGATCGTAAGATACTACGTATTGAGGTTTCTCAATTAGCAAGTTGGTGGTATTTGAATTGGTAAAGTTTGGTGGTTCTGAGTTGTACCTAGCTTCTGATGGATTGCCAAATTTAAGGTGATTACTCTTAAAGAAAACATCATCTAAATAAACCCTAGTATTCCCCTCAACTTCAAATCTTAGCTTGGCTACCTGACCTCGAAATCGATCTAGCTGATTGCTATCTACATGGAAAGTTTCAAACCCTCCTCTGCCAAAACCAATTTTGTCAATATCGCTTGCGTATGTCTCTAGTGAATTACCTGGATTTATTGCTAAATCGATTTCTTTGAGAAGATGACTGCCAGTACCAAGAATTGGTTGCCCTTGTGAATTAGTTTCCGGTTGAGTTTCCAACCAGACCTTAAGCTTTCCAGTGTTCCGATATGGCGCGTGGAGGTTAAACCGCAAGTCTCCCCATTCTGGCATCACAAAATAGTTGTGTACTATTTGTTTTGCCCCACCTAATCCCATTCTCAGAGCATAATTAGGCTGATTCTCATCGTATCCTATGGCATCTAAATAACCACTACCTATTAAGCCTTTTTCTAGGGTGTTCTCTTCTTGAACTCCGATTTTCAGCCAATCGACTAAGTGGGATTGTGAACCATCCTCAGATGAGCCATTAAATAAAGACCAGCCCGGGATAGTTTGAGCGTTACGTTGGAAAGCGATCGCATCAAAATTTCCATTAAACAAAGTCGGAACCGCATAATCACCCCGCATTCGAGTTCCGAAGGGCTTAGTGCTATCTGTGTAGGTATTAATTGAGAACCTCCACCTAAAACAGAGTTGAACCAACCCGTACCAATTCCTTCCCAAGGAGCTTTAGTATCGCCATGAGTTAAACTGGCATTCGTGTGATCAGGAGTGTACCAAGTCTTAGTAACATCAGCAATATTATTTTGCTCCAAATCGCCCAAGCGGCGGTAAATTGTGTCACCGTTTTCCGATGGCAGTTTGCTACCTGTGAGATTAGCAGTTCCCGCATACCAAGCCAAAGCCGCCCGATGGGAAGCACCTTCCCCGTCATCCGCCGTAAATCCAGCCCGCTCTCCTAAAGAAACATTCCAATCAGATTTCCAGTTCGTTCCAGAAAGTTCTCGCCCGTTAATTGTATTCCCAATACCCTTTGTTTGGTAGTAATTGTCAGCATAAGTGACATTATTCCACACCTTAATTTCCGGGTCGAGAATGTTAAGGTAAGGCCCAGAAAAAGAATTATTATCGTAATCGTAAGGGTCAATAGTCGTCATTTGCAGGTCGCGATTTGCCCGACTTGTACCTCCAGCATCAGGTAAAAACGTACCTAAACGCTGGACAATTTCACTATTAACAACAGCCCCCTGCCCGAAACCGATAAAGTGCAGTGGCGAGTTGAAAACCGCTCCTTGAGTGCGGATTAATTTACCGGTGCTATCATAAAGCTGACCTGGGCTACCGACACCACCACCCTTATTTAAATCCAATTGCACCATTGAAGCAAATAAAGTATCAGCCGCCGCCTCAGCAAAACCAGAATTATAAAGTTGCTTCGGCTCAATCCCATCCATCCCGTTCATCCCATCCATCCAATTAGCTAACAGCACTAAGGGTTTGCCATAGACAGGAGGCTGAAGGCTAGTATTAGATATCCAACTATTTCCTTGAGGAATAACAGACTGCCACTTACCAGTTGCCGACTGATATTTCATGACCGTACCGCCAGTATCAAAAATGTGTTTAGCAACTCCATTGATTTGCCCATCAATCAACTGGCTATTTTGGGAATTTCCGGGTTCTACACCCCGCGTTAAAACAGTAACGCTGCTGAAAGTATTACCACCAGAAATCGGAGTCGGCAGTAAAGTTTTAAACTTGTCGGTAACAACTTTTTTATCCCCTTTCTTCGTAACTGCTTCCACAGCCCAATGATATTCCTGACCCGCCGTCAACATTCGATCGCTAGAAAGAGTAAACTCCTTTGAAGAACCAGCCTTAGTTTTCCCATCCCAAGTCCACGTACCGTTTTCCCATTGAGCAGTCAGAACCCGATTCGGATTGTAATCTTTGTCGTCCTGCGAATTTAACCCATCCCACCTATCATCGGGCAACAAGCCCTTCCCTTGCGGAAAAACGCTTACATAAAGATTGACCTTCTCGACATCAGTATCAGGCTTAAAACCAGGAAGACCGCAGGGTTCATTCTCACCCTTCAAATCCCACTTAAAAGTAGGAGTTAAAGGATTGCTATCATTCTTGCTATCCCCGATCGGTCCTTTTAATTCCAACCAGTTTTTAGCATTCGCTATTGCCAAACCTTTAGG
>NZ_JAEQDE010000083.1:0-89909 GCF_020737865.1 Microcoleus sp. PH2017_35_SFW_U_B | reverse complement strand
AATCCTGTCTCTGGTAAGGTTCGGGCTTTCTTCTCGAACCGCTCGAAACGAGCCGGACTTTCCAAAAGCCCCCGCTTTTAAGCGTGGGGTTCCTTACTCTATACTGTGGGAAGGTCGAAAAAAAGGAAGTTTTCATGCAACTGACGTACAAATACCGCCTCAAACCTACGAAAGCCCAACTAGCAACAATTTCGACTCATCTAGAGCTTTGTCGCCGGCAGTACAACTACCGATTGAGTGAAAGATTCAGATGGTGGGAGTCCACAAGAACGCCTGTCAATGCCTGCCCTTTAATTGCTTCCATAGTGCCTGTTGAGGAAATTTACCAAAATATTCCTCTGACTAGAGTGCAAACTAGAGATGGCAGAAAGAAAGATGAATCAGGCAATCCTTTGACCAGGAAAGGTGATGTTTTCTCGAATATTGAAGGCGGATACGTGCAGTGGCAAACCATCCAGTTAGCCGATCTAAAAAATACTAAAAAGCTATTTCCTGATTACAAAACTTTGAATTCTCAAGTTTTGCAGGATGTGATTAACCGAGTGGAAACTTCCTTTTCAAATTTCACCACACCCGACAAAAATGGCAATCGTAGAGGCAAGCCCCGATTTAAAGGATTTCACTACTACAAATCTTTTACTTATCCTCAATTAGATAATTTAGATATCGCCAAGGATGAGCAAAATAGGATTTGCATTAACCTTGCCAAAATAGGTCAAATACCGATGGCATTCCATCGTCCAATACCAACAGGATTAACGGTTAAGACGGGGACAGTTATTAGAGAAGCGGACGGGTGGTATATTTCCCTGACGCTAGAAGATAAGACGGTTCCCGTGCCGGTTGCAGAAATTCAACCGACTGATGAAAACACTCTTGGTATTGACTTGGGAATTACTAATTACGCTTACCTTTCTAATGGCGAAAGAATTGAAAATCCTAGATTCTTGAGGAAATCTGCCGAGAAATTAGCAAAACTTCAGGCGAAGCTAGCTAGTAGAGTCAAGGGTTCTAAACCTTGGCAAGTTATAAAAAGCAAGATTTCTAGACTGCATCAATTTGTAGCTAGAGCGAGACTTGATTTTCAATTCAAGACGGCACATGAATTGTTTCGTAAATGCGATGTTTTGGTGGCTGAAGATTTGAGTATCAAGAATTTGACAAGACGCGCTAAAACTAAAACCGAGATCGACAATGGTAATTTAGTTTATTTGCCAAACGGTCAATCTGCCAAAAGCGGCTTGAATAAATCAATGCTTGATGCTGCTCACGGTCAGTTTGCTAATGTTCTCAAGTATGTTGCCTGGAAATTGGGTAAAAATCTTTTGTTTGTCGAGCCGAAGGGAACTTCTCAGTATTGTTGGAATTGCCTCAATAAAGTACCAAAAGAGTTATCGGAAAGATGGCATTCTTGTCAGTGCGGTGAGTCTTTGGATCGAGATGAAAATTCAGCCAAACTTATCAAGAAAATTGGTCTGAGCGATCAAAGTGGCGGGGGAACTCCGTCACTCAAAAAAGCCTTTGCAAAAAAGGAAAAAGAAGCCTGCGGTCTAACTGTACTCAGTTGACCGTCAGGTTCGTTCACGGTCGTTCAAAAGATGAAGCAGGTTT
Source organism: Microcoleus sp. PH2017_35_SFW_U_B (assembly GCF_020737865.1). NCBI lineage: Bacteria > Bacillati > Cyanobacteriota > Cyanophyceae > Oscillatoriales > Microcoleaceae > Microcoleus > Microcoleus sp. PH2017_35_SFW_U_B. The sequence goes on along the minus strand of NZ_JAEQDE010000083.1, from coordinate 88,298 downwards.
GAAATCTTCTTCAGGAACGCCCTGCAAAGCTTGGCTCATAAAATCGCGCCAAACAGGGGCAACGATTGTACCGCCAGTAGCACCGTAGCTCATCGGTGTGTAATCGTCGTTGCCTATCCAAACAGCCACCGACAACTGCGGCACGTAACCCACAAACCAGATATCCCTTTCTGAGGAAGTTGTGCCAGTTTTCCCAGCAGCGGGCCTCCCAATTTGGGCAGCCTTGGCAGTACCGTTGTAAATTACTCCTTGCAGGGCGCTGTTGACGGATGCCGCAGCCCAGGCGTTGAGAACTAATTTTGGTTTGGGCGTGTTGTCAAGCAAGACGTTGCCGCTGCTGTCGGTGACTTGCACGATAAATGTGGTGTCGGAATGCCAGCCGTTGTTGGCGAAGGTAGCAAAAGCTCCGGCCATTTCTAAAGGAGTGAGGTCAACTGCACCCAAGGGTAAAGAAACTACGGGTTCCATGGGACTTCTGATGCCGAGCACCCGGCAAATTTCAATTACTTTATTCAATCCGACTTCTTGGCCGAGCTTGACAGCGGGAATGTTCAGTGATACTTCCAAAGCTCTGCGGATGCTGACGGCACCGGAGAAGCCGCCGCCGTAGTTTTGAGGGTAGTAGTATCCGTCGCCGTCGCGGTAGCCGACGGGGGAGTCGTAGACAACTGAATCGGGGCCGTATTTGCCTGTAGCAAAGGCAGCGTAGTAGATGAAGGGCTTAAAGGAAGATCCGGGCTGGCGGCGTGCTTGAATGGCGCGGTTGAATTCACTCTTTTGGTAATCGACGCCACCAACCATTGCTTTGACGAAGTGGGTGCGGGGATCGACGGCTGCTAGGGCAATTTGACCTTGGTCGCGATCGTAAAAAAGTCCTTGATAGTAAAGTCGATCGTGCCACGCTTTGACGGTTTCTTCGGCGATGCGCTGTAGTTTGAGGTCGATCGTAGTTTGAACGCGCATTCCACCCTTGAGGACGGCATCTCGCCCAAAACGCCGTGTCAACTCCTGGACTACGGCTTGTGTGACGTAAGGAACTTGAGAGCCGCCAAAAGAAGTGATTTTGCCCAGCTTAATTTTTTGCGCTCGGGCGCTTGCTTCTTCAGCTATTGTAATCCATTTGAGTTCTCTCATCCGGGTTAAAACGATTTCCTGCCGTTCTTTTGCCAACTTGTAGTTGACAAAAGGACTGTATTCTTCGGGAGCGGAAATTAAGCCGGCCAGCATCGCTGATTCTGCAAGGCTCAAATTCTCGGCTGACTTGTTGAAATAGCTTCGAGAAGCTGTCTCTACGCCGTACAAGTTGTGACCTAAATAGATTTGATTTAGGTACAGTTGCATAATTTGGTCTTTGTTAAGAATTTGCTCCAAGCGGATAGACATTACCGCTTCAGCTATCTTGCGACTAAATTTTGATTGGGGAGATAGAAACAAGTTCTTGACTAGCTGCATCGTCATAGTCGAGCCGCCTTCAACGGTTCTACCTTTCTCTAGGTTGACTATGAGAGCTCTGGCTATCCCGCCGGGGTTGATACCTTTGTGGGTAAAGAAGTTGCTATCTTCGATCGCCAGAACAGCCCGTTTCAGGTTCGGGGAGATTTTTTCAAGGGGTACGACATCCCGGTTAGCTTCATCGTGGATGCTGGCTAGGGGGCGGCCGTTGATGTCATAAATGTGGGTAGTTTCGGTGGGAGAGTAGGTTTGCAAGATGCGAACATCTGGCAAATTGCGGAAGCTGATCGCTAGGCCAACCAGTCCGCCGGCGACTACGGAACTGGCAAGCATGGTCATGCTGAGTATGGTTCCGGCGGTCACTTTGCTGACTGACTGAACAAACTCGAATACAGGGGCTGGGTTTTCCGTATTTTTGCGGACTGCGTTGGTTGACACGTGGATTTCACTTCCTCACTCGATTTGGGGTTTAAGACTTTTAATTTTAGATGGCAAGGCTGGAGGCTGTCAGTTGATCGATTTTAGATTTTAGGTTTTAGATTTTAGATTTTAGATTTACTCCACTGATAAATTTAGGAGTTTGAACCTTAGTCTAAAATTGTGGGATGTCCGCGACTCTTGTCGGGGCTGGTATCCCTTTCTGGATGGGTTTGCTAATAAAAGCTGGTCAGCTTTGAGATTATAGTAGCTTGATAGTTGTGTGTTTATGTGTCAATCAGTGAGTGTAACTAATTCTGCTGCACTTTTGCAAAATATAATGATGGACGATCGCTCTTTTATGATTTCTCCTAACTTTTCTGGAATTTACCGCGGCATCAGCGAGATTTTTCCCGATCGACCTGATTCTAGCAACCCTGACGAAAATCTGGCCCAACTGCTGGAAAAAGTCGATCGACCGTTGCGAGTCAAACTGGGAATCGACGCCACAGGGGCGAACATTCACTTGGGACACAGTATTTGCTTCCGCAAGCTGCGAGCTTTTCAGGATGCAGGCCACACGGCGGTACTGGTCATCGGAGATTTTACCGCAAGAATTGGCGATCCGACTGGGAAGTCGGAGACGCGCGCTCAGTTGACAGCCGAACAAGTGGCGGAAAATGCCAAGACTTATTTAGACCAAGTGCGTCCGATTCTAGATTTTGACACGCCCGGACGTTTGGAAATTCGCTATAACTCCGAGTGGTTGTCAAAATTGGACATGGCGAAGATTTTGGAACTGCTAGGCACGATGACGGTGCAGCAGATGCTCGCTAAAGAGGGATTTGATAACAGGATGCAGCAGGAAAATGCGATTTATTTGCACGAGTTTCTATATCCAGTAATGCAGGGTTACGATTCAGTAGTGTTGGAAGCCGATGTGGAGTTGGGGGGAACTGACCAAAAGTTTAATATTGCGGTGGGAAGAGATTTGCAGCGGCATTTTGGGATGAAACCGCAGTTTGGTTTGCTGATGCCGATTTTGATCGGGACTGACGGCGTGCAAAAGATGTCGAAGTCTTTGGGTAATTATGTAGCTTTGTCGGAAGATCCGCTGACGATGTATTCTAAGTTGGAGAAAATTGCCGATCGCTCGATCGCCCAGTATTTCGAGCTATTGACAGATTTGCCGCTTGATGAATTGCCAGAAAATCCGCGCGAAAAACAGAAACTTTTGGCTGTGGATGTGGTAAGTCAGTATTTTGGGAAGGAAGCGGGCGATCGGGCACAACAAGATGCGATCGCGCTAATCAAAGGTGCGGCGGGACAAGCTGATGCTGTGGCGGAGTTTTCTTTAGCAAGCGTGGAGTTTCCGGCCAAGTTGTTTTATATTCTGAGTGCTAGCGGGCTTTGTAAGAGCAGCGGCGATGCACGGAAGTTGATGCAGGGCGGCGGAGTGAAGTTGGAGGGTGAGAAAGTTTCGGATGTTAATCTTACCTTTGAATCACCAGGTGATTTATGCGGTAAAGTTTTGCAAGTAGGCAAAAATAAGTTTGTCCGCTTAGTGGATTGAGTTGGGATTTGTTAACCGCCATTGGTGTCAACTTAAGTCTATAACCCTTGATAAATCTCGCTTTGCTCCGAGGCCAGATCCCCCTAAATCCCCCTTAAGAAGGGGGACTTTGAGAATACTCTTGTCCCCCCCTTCTTAAGGGGGGTTAGGGGGGATCTAGGCCCGAACCTCAAACAGCAGTCTGTGACTACGTTTGATGTTTTGACACCAATCTACTATGAAGTTCTTACTACGAACGGTACTATGATCGCAGATAAAATTATTGTTCCTTTGGATGTCCCCAGTCAAGAAAGTGCGATCGCCCTGATCGACAAACTGCCAGATGTATCATTTTGGAAAGTCGGTTTAGAGTTATTCGTTAGCTGCGGGCCGGCAATTATCGAGATTCTGAAAGAACGGGAAAAACGGATTTTTCTCGATTTGAAATTTCACGATATTCCGAATACTGTGGCGGGTGCTTGTCGTGCTGCTGCTAAATACAATGTAGATTTATTGACCATCCATTCTACTTGTGGTAAAGATGCTTTGAAAGCGGCACAGTCAGCTTTGGTAGAAGGGGCGGCGGCGGTTGAGAAACCGACTCCTAAATTGATTGCAATTACGCTGTTAACGAGTTTGAATTCGCGACAGTTGGCTTTCGAGTTAAAGATACCTTTAGAGTTGCCGGAATATGCTTTGCACATGGCATTGTTAGCTAAGGAAACAGGTTTAGCTGGTGCTGTTTGTTCTCCCCAAGAAGCGGAACAGTTAAGAATGAGTTGCGGGGATGATTTTTTGTTGGTTTGTCCGGGGGTTCGTCCAAAATGGGCTGATGGAGGCGATCAAAGGCGATCGATGACTCCGAAGGCTGCTTTAAAAGCTGGTGCTGATTATCTGGTGATTGGGCGGCCGATTACGGCGAACGACGATCCGGTGGCGGCTTTTGCGCGCATTTGTGAAGAGATTGGATAAGTACAGATGAACACAGATGAAATTTTATCAGCGTTCATCTGTGTTTATCTGCTAACATCTGCGATCGCAAGTCCGACTTTGGCTGCTAATTTTGTCACAAATGCCGATCGCAGTATAAACGCAAGTCGGTACAGTTTGTTAGCGCGATCGCCCTGTCCGGCTGATTTGGAAGCTTTAGTCGATCGCCTGTTGCAGGATTTGCCGAGTTATGCTAACCGGGTAATTGTGCGATCGGGCTTTGCTCCTAACAATTCTAGGGCGATCGGTGACGTGCAGCGTCAAATAATTTTAGCAGGTCGCCCGGAGTTTGAACCGCTACCTTTAAATTTTGCAGAAGCACTTCCCGAAAATGCCAGTCAAGTTTTTATTACTACTTTGGAACTGCAATATCGCGGAGGAAAGCGAGTCGAGATTCAGCAATATCACTGGCTGTTTTTAGCTAAAACAGAGAAGGGCTGGGAATTAGTAAAAATTGTTTCTAGGTTTGGTACAGTGGCGGATGTTAGTCCGTTGTCGCCGGCAGAAAACGAAAAAAGCGCAATTGCTGAGGCGATTCGTTTGTGGTTGCGAGATTGTTATGCAAAATGAGAAAGTATCAAGGGTTGAGAAGTTCATACACCAACACATACAACTCGAAAACCACAGTCATGATAGTCAAATTCCGGCGTATTGAAAAAGCGAAAAGCAGAACGGCAATTCCTCGGATGGTAAAGCCACGACCCCCCGCGCAGCACCCTTGCTATTTTATTATTTTGAGATTTTACTAATAATTCAATAGAATTTTGATAGCGATTATCATTACATTTTTCATCCCAGGCGCTACCATCAGTTGGTGCTCCGTAATAGCTACCGTGCCAGGGGTCAACGCACCACTCCCAGACGTTCCCGTGCATATCATATAAACCAAAAGCATTGGGAGAAAAACTGCCTGCATCTGTAGTTTGTTCTCGATACTGACTTTTTGGTGAATTATTGTAAGAGTAATTACCGTTATAGTTAACAATATCTGTAGTAATTGTTTCACCAAAATAGAACGGTGCAGTCGTACCAGCACGACAAGCATATTCCCATTCTGCCTCAGTGGGCAAGCGATAATTGCGTCCAGTATGTTTAGATAACCTAGCACAAAATTCCACCGCCTCATACCAAGAGACATTTTCTACTGGTAGGTTATTGCCTTTGAATTTAGAGGGGTCTGGGTTGAGATGATATTGAATTTGTGGCAATTTAGCAACGGCTTTCCACTGTGCTTGTACGATCGCATATTTTCCGAAAAGGAAAGGTTGAATTGTGACAGGATGTTGAGGTTTTTCTTTATATTGGCTTTCTGCTTCAATGTCTGGCGCACCCATTGTGAAGGTTCCACTGGGAATTCCTATCATTTCTAACTGCACGCCATTTTCCAAGTCTTCAGTAAAGGATTTGAAGTAAGAGGCTTTTGGTTTAAATTTAGCTGATATTTTATTAGCTGCTGCTGAAGAATGAACGGGTTTTGCTGGCGGTAGTGGTGCTAATATTTGATTGGGTAATACTGAGATTGAATCAAGAGCTTGCAATACTTCTCCTGCTGATTGATAGCGCGCACCAACTGGAAATAGTATCATTTTATCTAAAATTTTTGCCAAGTCCTTGTTGAGATGAACTGTCTTGTTTTTCCAGTTCCATTGCATTTGCATCGGATCGAAAAGTTCATCAAACAAAATTCCATTTATCTCTTTCAGGAAACATCCGGTTAATAACCGAATGCAAGTTACACCAAGACTGTACAAGTCACTCGCTGGAAAAACATGACCTTGCATTTGTTCCGGTGCCGCATAACCAGGAGTGCCAGTTACAGTTCCCACTTTAGTCAAAACACTACCGCTCAATTCCTTGGCAACTCCAAAGTCAATCAATACTAAAGAACCGTGAGAATTTCTAATGATGTTTTCCGGCTTAATGTCTCGGTGAATTACCTTTTGGTTGTGAACAAAATCTAATATCGGTAGCAATTCATTCAGTAATTGTTTAATTTGTTTTTCGCTAAACTTTCCCTGCTGCTCTAATTCTTTTAATAAATCCTCACCGTCTATAAATTCTTGTACTAGATAGAAGCGTTTATTTTGTTCAAAAAATGCCAATAGATCGGGGATTTGAGGATGTTTGCCTAAATCTCGCAGTCTGACTGCTTCTTGTTTGAATAACTGCGTCGCTTTCTGGATGGCGGCATTCCCTTGTAGTTGCGGGAGAAATTGTTTGATTACACAAATTGTATCGAGTCGATGTTCGTCTACGGCTTTGAATGTACGGCCGAAAGCTCCTTCGGAAATGTATTTTACTGCACGGTATCTGTCTCCGAGTAGCAGTTTGTTTCCGCATTTTTGGCAGAATTGGGTGATGGGTGGGTTGGGATGGAGGCAGTCGGGATTAAGGCATTGACTCATAATTTTTTTTGGTTTAATATTTTTAGATTAACATAATTTACCTATTTTAATACCAGTTGCCAACAAGCTACTGTTTGACGATTAGACCCTCGATCCCCCCTAGCCCCCCTTAATAAGGGGGGGACAAGAGTGAACATCAAAGTCCCCCTTTTTAAGGGGGATTTAGGGGGATCGAGACTCTGGTAAAAGCGAGATTTATCATGCTCTCTTTAACTTACCGCTTTGAATTCATCCAATTTAGCTTTTACTGCCTGCATATCTTGCCACATAAACCATTTTGGTGTTTCCGGTTCGCGGGAGGGATTTCGCAACAAGTATGATGGGTGAAAAATTGGCATACACAAACGTCCTTCCCATTCAATCCATTGACCTCGAATTTTACTAATTGGTCGCTTGTCGCTTAACAAACCTTTTAGGGCTGTAGCACCAGTTAATAAAATGATTTTGGGGTCTAAGATGCGAATTTGTTCGAGCAAGTATGGTTTGCAAGCTTCGATTTCTTTTGCTGTGGGAGGGCGGTTGTTGGGAGGGCGACATTTGATGACGTTGGCTATGAATGCGTCGGTTTCTGTGCTCAATTCTACGGATTCTAAAATCTTATCTAACAGTTTGCCCGATCGCCCTACGAAGGGTAATCCGGTTTCATCTTCATTTTGTCCGGGCGCTTCTCCCACAATCAAAATCGAGGCTTGAGGATTGCCGCGCCCGATGACGGCGTGAGTGCGGGTATTTCCCAATTCGCAGCGGTGACAGCGGTTGCAGTGTTCGCCGATTTGTTCCATGTTTTGATAGGTGCCGGCGGGAATGGGAATTTTGGCATTTGCTGGTATTGAGTCGTTTTGGAAAGCAGCACTTTGATTGCTGTCAAAAAGGCTGAGTTGCAAGTCGCTGGACATATGTTTAAACAGTTGATAGTTGACAGTTGACAGTTGATAGTTGATAGTTGATAGTTGATAGTTGATAGTTGACAGTTGATAGTTGATAGTTGATAGTTGACAGCGAAAATCCGATCTAGGTTTTTGCTCTAATTGTGCACCGTCAATTGTCCGCTGTTAAAGATAGAGGGGATTTTGGGGAAGCTAGAGTTATAGTTTAGATCGGGTTTGCTCGTACAGGCAAAAATATGTTCTCTAACCCGTTTTTTGACGATCGCGCCGATGCAGGCGAAAAACTGGCCGAGGCAGTTGCAGGCGAGCTCGGCAAGTTGAATTTAACAACACAGGATACTATTAAACCGATTGTTTACGCCTTGCCACGCGGGGGTTTGCCGGTTGCTGTACCGATTGCGCGCCGCTTGGGCTGTGCTTTGGATGTGGTTGTTGCCAAGAAAATTACTCGCCCAGATAATTTGGAATTGGCGATCGGGGCTGCAACTGCTGACGGCCAGGTTCTCTGGCAAAAGCAAAATCAGCAAAATTTACGCTTGCAAAAATCAGCACTCCAGCAGGCTGAAAATAGCGCTCAATCTCTGTTGGCAGATTTGGCTTCGGGACGGCCCAATGTCAGCGCAGCGGGGTCTTTGGCGATTTTAGTGGACGATGGGATTGCGACGGGGATGACGGTGGCTGTGGCGGCGCAGGCTTTGCAGTCGCAGCAACCGATGGCTTTGTGGATTTGCGCGCCCGTCGCCCCGCCAGAGTTGATGGGATTTTTGGCGCAAATCGCCGATAAGTCGATTATTCTGGAGACTCCTCACCCTTTTTACAGTGTCAGCCGCTTTTACGCCCAGTTTCCGCAGGTGGAGACGGCGGAGGCTTTGGTGTGTTTGCAGCGACAGATTGAATGGCGATCGTGAGTTAAGCTAGAAGGCTAAATCCAAAAGCTCGATCGTTAAAACATGAGAAGTTGGGAATATTGGTTGAACACTGTGATTCTGTCTAGCCAGCAAAATCCGCCTCGGTTTGTTGAGTTGGTGATGTTGACTTTGGCGATGATTTTTCTCGGGCTGTGGAGTGTAACGTTGCAGTGGCAGTATTTAACGCTGTCTTTGAGTTATATCATTGGTTCCTCTTTCTCAATTTTGGTGCGGGAATATATCGGGCCGCGGCCTCAATTTCAGTGGACTCATTTCACTGCTTTGTTATTGTTAATTATCAGTTTTTATAGTTTTGCTGAATTGATTAGATAGTTGAGGGGTTGTGAAGGAACCACCGGCGGGCCAGACGCCTGTTCCACCACAGAATCACCACCACAGAATCACAGGCGAGACGCCTGTTCCACTACAGAATCACCACCACAGAATCACAGGCGAGACGCCTGTTCCACCACAGACTACAGGCGGGAGGATTATTTTAGATTCTAATGGGATTGATGCAAAATTAGGCGATTTCCGGCGGGATCGAAGGCATAGATTTCTAAACCGTGTGAGGCTTTGATAATTTCTCCGGCGGGGGGATATCCTAAGGCCCAGATTCGGGCGATCGCAGTTTCTATATCGCTGACTTCCAAACACAAACTCATGCCTGTTTTGGCTCGATTTGCAAATTCCGATTTGTGGGAATCTTTGGGTTTGAATATGCCGAGTCTCAGACCGGGGAGTTGAAATTCAGCATAATTATTGGGAATGTAAGGGTTTGGTTCTAGGTCGAGAAATTTGGTGTAAAATTTAACTAGAACTTCTTTGTCAAGGTCGGCTAAAGTTACTAGGGCGGCGCTGTATTGGAAACTCATATAAATGGGTAATGGGTAATTGGTAATTGGAGATTGGGGGAATTGGCAATGGGAAAATCGCTTTACCTATGCAATAGATTCCCCTTCTCAAGTCTTTCGATTACCCAACTTTCAACATCTTCTTCTTGAAGAACCTTTGCACCAAGTTCTGAGTACGTCGAGGTAGCTTGCTGATAATTTTGCTGAGATTCTTGATAGTTATCAGCGTCTTTTTTTGGCGGTAGTGCCATGATTGCAATAGGAAAATTAGGTTGACACTGTTTTACATCAGTAATCATCCAAAACAGAGATTTTTGCAGGTGTTCCGGTATCTTCACCTCAAATGATACACCGTGTGCTGCCAAGTAAGGTTGCCCATTAGCAACAACTGCATCAAACTTGTGAGAGTCTCGACTACCCTGCACGGAATAACTTGTTTTTAGGAGTTCTTTAGCATCATTTTTCACGTACTTTTGAAAAACATTTCTAAATTTAGAAGTGGTCAATCTTGCAGCATCTTGGCGGTCACGTCGATGCGGCTTTTGGGAATTCAAATCTACCAAAAAATTACTAGCAATATCTTCTAGTAAACTATCGACATCTGCTAAGGAGCCACGAGGTTCTGTCCACTGAATACTATTGAGCCAATCCTGGGCAATTTTATTTAAACGTTCCTGATAAGGAGCATTTGGGTTATCCCCAGGAAAAATCAATCCACAGTCAGCAGCTTGGGACATTCGCTGAGCAAACTCTTTCAAGAAAGTAACATCTTCCATGCCAAAATGCCGCACCCGCTCCCAGTTTGTGAGAAACTGAACGCGCACCTGTTCTTCGTTAAAAGCAACAACGCCAATATTAATCCGTTCGTTAGCAATTGGATTGGGAACGTATTGAACGATACTATACTTGCTTGCCATTGTTTCCGCCTTTTTGTCTGACAGTGGCTATAAGAGCGCCAGTAAATCCTGTCTTCTTTTAACAATATACTCTACCATGGTAACACGCTCGTCAATTGTAAATCCCCATTCCCTGGGCGGAGCAGCCACAGCTTGAATAATGCTTTCTTCGCTGACAGCATCGAGAAGCATAAGTCCCTGGCTAATCTCCTCTGGCTTTAGTTGACATTTAGAAACAAGGTGGGGGTTTATCTCAGCATTAGCAGCTTCGAGCAAGTCGCGCTGGTTCCACTTTGGGCCGCCTGGAAAGAAATGACCGTGGTCTACAGAGTAAACTAAATTGGGACGAAAATTTTGATAGATGAATTGACAGTCATTAGCATATACCCATCCGTACAGCAAAATCAGCAAAGCAAACCTTTCGCGGTTTTCGGGCTGGTTTGTGTGCTTGATTTCTTCTCTTTCGGCAGAACATTTAGGGATGTAAAGCGTAGCATGAGCCGTTCCAGGAGTAAGATAAGAAAATCTAGAATCTTCAGCAATTAGTTCCTCATAAATTTCAACAATACAAGGTTCTCCCACAGGTGCTCCGATTGCGATACCGAGTCTTGCTACCACCTGATCGTTGACGATTTGACGCCCTGCTTGTTGCCCCTTGATGACATATTCCCGCTTATCAATGCCCCGTGCTAAAACTGGACGTGCGGCAGAAGCCCACCCTGAATGAAAGGTAATGATAATTATCGGATCTTCAGCTCGATCGATTCCGGCTTCTAAACAATCTTTCCACCTTTTTCTTCTCTCTTGCTTAGTCTCTGCACTATCGCTCACAATAATTTTGCAGTCATAAATTTGCTGGAAAATTATACATTATCACTTTAGATAGCAAGACTCAACGATTTTTTTTCTCGTGCTGCGAAGGAGACAAAGGAAGAGGAAAGCAAGAGTTCGCGAAAAATTCGGCAAGGATTGCTACACATTCTTAAAATCCGCCAATTCGTCCGACTATTTGAATTTTCCCTTGTCCGTCGCTTTTAAGAATCACAGCTTCGCCGCTTGGGGGAAGAATATCTGTAATTGCTGTAATATTTACTTGATGAGTTACCAGAATAACCGCGCCTTTTGTGTTGCGGTTGTCAACAATTAATTTGCGGATTGTCGCTGTTTGTCGGGCTTCTTGGCTGCTGTCGCTAAAGAACGAGTTAAGTGTTCTTAATGGCTCGACTTTGCCTAAATTTATTAGTTTTGCTGTTTCCAGACACCGACACCACTGACTTGATAAAACTCTGGCAATTTTGATGTTGCGGTTGCGAAATTCGGCTCCAATTTGCTGGGCTTGGGTTCTTCCCTGGGCTGATAAGTTGCGCTGGGTGGAACAGTCGCCCAATTTAAAGTTAGCAGGATCTCCGGTTCCAGGGGCGATCGCGTGTCGCATTGCCACCACCAACCCTGTCTCGCCCCGCTGCAACAATTGCCATCCGGCTTGAGTCTCGGCGTTGGTTGCTGCGTCAGAAGTTGCAGTTGCATTGATTATGCCGATCGACAATACTAAAGCTAGCGAGCCCAAAAACCATTGACCGTTGAGGTGAATTCGCGCAGCCATTGTTCCAGAAGCTAGAAATTATCTTATCATATTGTAATACAACAAATATTTCTCTATGGAACTCACCAATTTTATTGCTCTGTCTGTGATTGTTGTGGCTGCCCTGGGGATTGGCATGGGAACAATGACTTGGGCTTACTCCGGTAAGGGCAGCATTTCGGTACTGTTTAAAGAACCTATTTTAAACTCGCCAGAATTTCCCGATACTGACAGCGGTAGGAAAGCTGCGGCTTATTTCCAAGCTGGAATTGAGGCTTATCAGTCGGGAAATTACCGCAAAGCTGAAGATAAATTTACTAGCGCCATACAAGAGGTTTCAACGGCAGAGGCTTACCACAATCGCGGTTTGATTTTTGCGAATTTGCGATCGGATGGTGAGGCTGTTGCAGATTTGATCCGTGCTAGCGAATTATACCAAGAGCAGGGTAATGGAAGTGCGATCGACAGCATCAAACAAAACCTGGAAGCGTTGAAGCAGCGCAAGTTAGAACGGGAGAAGCAAAAATAAATCAAAAAATAATAACGAAATTCCCGGCTTTTTTAAGAAGTCGGGAATCAGAGAGGGCAAGCTGAATTTACGTTTGCTGCCAATCAAATTTAAATATTAGTTATGATTTTAAAATAGTCTTGTATCTTCGATTCTGTCAATTTGAGCAATCAACATTTCTCGGCTACAAGCAACGTGTCGATAATTAGTAATTGGATCGTAAGCTTCCCATTCTTGAGTTACTTCGCGGTCTTGCCACATAAACCATTCGCGGTAAATTTCGCCTTCATCAATATCGGCGCATACAGCCAGCCAATCATCTCCTCCCAAACTGCTGTAATCTCCTCCCACTAAGTCGATCCAAGCAGCAGCGATACAATAGTCCATGTTACTGTGAGAATTCATCCCATGATTGTTGGAATTAATTTTTTGAGAGTGTACGGAAGTTTCGGGGAAGCAAAGAGTAGATTTCATATGTATTTCCTGAATGTCATGTTGTTACTTTAGAAAAAATCCCTGAGTCATGGTGTTCGCCAAATGCCACTATCCGTACCTTCACACTTTTTCGCTCGATCGCGGATGACGGGCGATCGCACTCAAACGTTTGTCCTGTATAACTTGAGAGTGTGTTTCTGCGTACAAGCAACAGACGCTAAATTCAGCCAATTCGCCAACTGGCACAAGGGCGAAGCTGGAACCCATAGTTAGGAATCACGGACTAAGGTTATACTTGCTGAGGGGGTTAGTTTCAGTACAGTTTGCAAAGTCGATCGATAATTAATCAGGTCAATATGCTAGAGCTTCACTGCCATACAACTTACTCCGACGGTACTCTCACCCCCAGCCAACTCGTAGCAGCCGCCGCTGCCTCAGGAGTTAGGGCTTTAGCCATCACGGATCACGATACGATGTCGGGTTGGGACGAAGCCTTCGCCGCCGCTAGCTTGTACAATCTAGAAATAGTACCAGGGCTAGAACTCAGTACGGTACATAACGGTCGATCGCTGCATATTTTAGGTTTTTATCCCGATGCAAATAAGCTGCGAGATCCTTTGAAAGCGCGCCTGGAAGGACGGTTTCGGCGATCGCAGGAAATGGTAGAAAAACTAGCAGCAATGGGATACGCGATCGAACTGCCAACAACATCCCCAGGAATGGCACCGGGAAGGCCTCACATTGCTAGCGCGCTGGTAAAAGCCGGTTACGCCAAATCATCCCGGGAAGCCTTCGATCGCTGGCTGGGAGATGACGGCCCGGCTTACGTGCATTACGAGAAATTCTCGATCGCAGAAGGCATCGATTTACTCAAGAGTTGCGGCGCAGTACCAGTCTGGGCTCACCCTTATTTGTTTCGCGGCGGCGCTGTTGAGGAAGTCTTGAAAGAATTAGTAGATGCTGGTTTAATGGGAGTTGAAGTATACCATCCCAGCCACAGTTCCAGCCAAATTCATAAGTTAAAACAATTGTGCCTCGATCGCGGTTTGCTGATGACAGGTGGCAGCGATTATCACGGCCCCGAAGTAGAAAGAAATGAAAGGAAAGGTGTTGAAACTACTCACTTGAATATGCTGCATATACCGTTAGAATTGCTCGAACCGATTAAAGTTGCAGCGGCGAGTTTAAAATAGTTTGTAACTTTTTGGGCGGGCTAGAAGCCCACCCCACAATAATTTGAGTATAACTGTAGGGTGCGTGCCTCAGTTTTTATCAGAGTAAATCTGAATAATCAAGTCATTCTGACGCACCCTACTACTGCGGTTTCTGTATCAATAAAATATTGGGCAAAAACTCTACTGAAAACCAATAAAAATCAAAATCAACATAAATTAATGTGAAGTTAGCGAGCAACTTCTGTTGAGCTAATGTTAGGGTGGTAGTAGCGTTCAACTACTCAATGGAGCTGATTATGAGTACAGAAGACAGAGCAAAGGCGATCGGCAAAAACGTAGAAGGCAAAGCTCAGGAAATTTTCGGTAACATCACGGGCAATAAGAAAGACCAGGCAGAAGGCAAAGCAAAACAAGCGGAATCCGCCGCCCGCCACGCAGCAGAAGATGTGAAAGATGCGGTAAAAAATCTGACGGATAAGGCCAAAAAGGCGATCGACAAATTGTAAGCTGTCGGGCATCTAGATTGTATTTTTGGGGCGGGCTTCCCGCCCGCCCCAAAAGATTTTAATCAAAATTAAATCTAAGATTTAGAGGCGTCTGGGCAGATAAAATATTAAAGCTATTCCTTATTAAGAGGTATGAATGGATTCTATTAGAGTGGAAAGATTACGCTGTCTGGCTGACACTGGCTATATTGAGTTAAAGCCTATAACTGTTCTTCTTGGGCAAAACAGTTCAGGTAAGAGTAGTTTTCTGCGTATTCTTCCTCTATTGAAACAAAGCCTAGAATCTAGAACAACTGGGCCAATACTTTGGTCAGGTCGCCTAGTTGACTTCGGTAATTTTGAGGATGCTCATCAAACAGGAGCAGAAGATAATATTGAATTTTCTTTTAACTTCAAGCTCGAATCAAGACAGTTTCCCTCTGCTAGAGATTTTTCTTACTTTCTTTTTTCGGGAGAAGCAAAGATTTTAAACACTTGTGATATAACGTTAACTCTCCAAGTCTCAGAAAATAAAAAGAAAGAAACAACAAGAACAAGTAGAATCTTTTTGCAGCTTGAAGATTCAAAAATCCAATTATCTTTTGGTGAGGATGATTCTCTAACGGACTTTTTCGTAAATTCATTTAACGTTTTAAATTTGGGTAATAAATATGTTACTAGAAAATTTGACAGGAGTCTGATTCTGCCAACTATTACTGAAAGTGAGCAAAAAAAAGAATATGAATTTGAAAAATCATCCTCACTATCTCCTGGTTTTGTGAGATATCGTTCTCGCTTCAGAGCTTTATTTCAAGCTTTGATAGACAAAACCAAAGAGACGGCTCATCATGCAACTAAGTTAGAGACTATTATTCAAATGGCACTCTCTTTTGGTCTCGGCAACTCAGAAAATATGTTAAAAGATATTCAAGAAAATAATATTGCTGGCAAATCTTGGAAGAATAAAACTAAGAATTGGACAGTTGAGACAAAAGATTTTAAAGATTTAAGGGATCTGATTATCGCAAATGCGATACCTTTTATTCTTGAAAAATGTGATGATACACTAGCGAACTTCTCAAAGAATATTAGCTATATTGGGCCAGTACGAGCTACAGCAGAGCGTTATTACCGAACTCAAGATTTAGCTGTTGATGAAGTGGATTACCAAGGTAATAATCTTGCAATGTTTTTACGCAATCTAACTGATTCAGAAATGAAAAACTTTTCTACCTGGACTTTAGATAATTTTGGATTTAAGCCATCAATTAAATCTAGCCTTGGTCACATTTCAGTAAAAATTCGTTCTAAAAATTCTGATAAATACCTGAATGTTGCTGATACTGGATTTGGTTTTTCTCAAATTCTTCCTGTTATTACTCAATTATGGTTACTAAGTTCATTTCGTCGAGTAAACCGAGGAACAATAACCTACGCTATTGAGCAACCTGAGTTACATCTTCATCCCCGTCTGCAAGGAACTTTAACAGATGCATTGGTTAAGTCAATCAAAGCAGCTAAGGAGAAGAAGATTCAGCTACGTTTAATGATTGAAACCCATAGTGAAGTATTGGTAAATCGCCTCGGACAATTAGTTTCCGAAGGTAAAATTTCTCCTGATGAAATCAACATTGTTTTATTTGAGCCATGCGATAAACCAGGAGAAGTAAGAATAAGAAACTCTCAATTCAATTCAGATGGGTATCTTTTAAACTGGCCGCTAGATTTTTTCGAGATGGAACTTGTATAAATGCTAATTTTGATTGATAGCTCTGTAGTAGATAAGGGAGATGAAAATACTTGGGACGATGAGACTGTTTTGGCTTTAGAAAATCTTGCATCTGCCCGTCGGGAAGGTAAGCATATAGTAATGGCTAAGAGAGAAACTTTTAAAAAAATTGCTCAATGCTCTCGTTTATCTCAATTTGCTAGAAAAATTTACCATAAGTTATACAACCAATCTACACAATTTCAATCCTATCTTTCGGCGGTAACAAGATATATTGAAATTGTTAATCCTTGTTATGAACCAGCAGTGATTTCTGATTCAGGTAAGCAAATTATTAAAGTTGGCCCACGTTTTTTTAATGATTCAGAGTCTGTACAGAAAACCATACTCTTGTGTGAAAATAGTGATGATGCTGTTTTATACGAAATTATAGCAAAAGTTTATCTTATATGGAAAAAGATGAATGTAAAAATAGTATGCGAACCTAGAGGTGGTGGTGGTAATACAATTTCTAGTGAGTATATTAATATTCAAAAATTTAAAAAACGCTTTTGCCTTTGTATTGTAGATAGCGATAAAATTGCTCCTGATGGAAATCTAGGCTCGACGGCATCTCGCCTCCAAGCTTTGAGCGATTCTACTTGTATAAATACGGAAAATTTTATTCTTGATTGCCGTGAAGTTGAAAACTTAATACCTAATTCAATTTTATCTGAACTGTGTTCCAAAAATCAGGAAAGACTCAAAGCATTAAAATTTTTTGAAGATATTAGTAGTAGTGCAGTCGATATTAGGTATTTTTTAGATATAAAAAAAGGAACTAGAATGAAGGAAGTTATTCAATCAAGTAACCCTAATATTAAGTCTTTTTGGGAAGTAAAGATTTCTATGAGTCCCCATATATTAAGTTGTATAGATAATTGGTGTCAAGTTAACTGGCAATGCAGTAGTAGTGGAGAATGTCAATGTAAAATCTCACTGGGATTTGGAGAAAGTACGCTCAGCAATACCGTTGAATATCTTAAACAAAAAAGTCCTCATGAGATTGCCAGAATAATTGATAAGTCCATGGTTTCTGATTGGGAAAAGATGGGACAGGTTGTGATGAACTGGTGCATTGCTGAAAGTCCTATTCGTGCTTGATACTTTGCTATTACTTGTTTATTTATAAAGGCGAAGCGCCTAAATCTGCGGTTAAAAATCCGGTTCCGCAGCTAAAAGTTCGATCGCCAAATCCATCTTATCCTTCCCCCGCGCCAGAAAACCTTCGCACTCCTGCAAACACTCCACAGCCACCGCAAACTGCTCAAAAACCTCCTCTAGAGGCAACTCTCCCGACTCCACTCGATCGATAATCGCCTCAATGCGATCGACCGTTTCCTCATAATTCCAGCCAGACTGACGCAACTGCGAGTTAACCATAATATTTATTCAGCATCCAAAACTTCCACAATTTTAACCTTCAGCACACCGCGACTCAACCTCACCGTCAACTCCTCGCCCAATTCCAAACCCTCAGTTTGGCGGACAATCGTACCGTCACCTTGGATTACCGCCGCATAACCCCTTTCCAAAACCGCCGCCGGATTTAGCGCCGCTAACTTTTCTTGCAATATCTCCAGTTTACCAGTTGCTTGCCGCAAAGTTCGCGATGTCGCAGGCAACCGTTTTAAGCGATTTTGTAGCTGTTGCAAATGCTGTTCTTCTTGCTGAAATCTTGCCCTCACAACACTTGCTAAATTCAGCATTCTCTGCCTGTGTTCCCAGTAAATATTTGCCAAAATTGGTACGGCTTGGGTAGCGGCCGCCGTCGGAGTATGCGCTCGTTTATCTGCTACTAAATCTGCCAGAGATTCGTCTCTTTCGTGGCCGATGCCTGTAATAATTGGAATTGTGCAATTCGCGATCGCCCTGACGACTCTTTCATCGTTAAAACAAGCCAAATCCTCCGCAGAACCGCCGCCCCGCCCTAAAATTATGACATCCGCCCTACCGTCCAATTCTACACGGGCGATCGCCCTAACAATCGCAGCAGCAGCCAAATCCCCCTGCACTCCTGTCGGCGACAGCAACACCTGCAAACCCGGATATCTCTGCGCTAACGTGCGCTGAATATCCCCCCAAGCAGCACCAGTATCCGATGTCACCACCGCCACAATCTGCGGGTGTGCGGGAATCGGGCGCTTTCTGGCGCGATCGAAGAAACCCTCAGCTTCCAAGCGCGATCGCAATTGCTGCAACCGCAAAGCCTCCAATCCTTCCCCACCCGGTAGCGATTTGGAAACAATCAACTTGTAATCCCCGCGAGGTTCGTAAACCTGAATGCTTCCGAAAACCAGCAATTGCTCGCCTTTTACGGGCATTCGTCGCAAGTTTTGCTGTTGATAAGTCCACACCACGCAGGTAATCGCAGCGCTTGTGTCGGGATCGCGTAGAGTGAAATAACAGCCGCTGGAATGCCGCGAAACGTTCGACACCTCGCCCGTTAGCCAAATCGATCGCAGGTTGCGATCGCCCTCCAGCAATTCTTTCAGGTATGATGTTAGTCCGCCCACCGATAACGTTGTGTCAGGGAAAATTGAATTCATTAAACAATTGTAGATTTGAGATTTGAGATTTGAGATTTAGGCTACTATATCTAAGGTATTTATTTGTAGGTCTATCCTCTGCGAGGGCTTCTCTACCGGCGAAGGTAAATTAACAGCAAACAAACTAATGATATCAGATGTCATGACTTCGATGAATGTGCTGCGCCAAGAGGCTGCGGCGATCGGCATTACTGATGCCGAAGCCAGAAAATATGGCGATCTCAGACATAAAAGAACTTGGTCTTTGGCGATCGAACATCACCTCTCGATGCAAGATTTTGCCGATCGCGAAGCCCTCGAAGAAGATCGCACAGCATCCGATTCTGACAGCGCACTCAGCCGCTCTCAGACTGAAGAGTCGAAAGACTACGGCATTCAGCTAACGGCGAACCTGGGTGAATCTGGAGTCAAAACAGATAACAAAACAGCATCTGGGGCTTCGTTGCAACAGCCAGGAATGGCGATCCTCTTCGAGGGCTTCGCTAACGGGCGATCGCCCAACAATTCCGATTACCGCACCAACCCAAACAGAGGTTTTAAACAAGTAGTTCAAAACCACATTAAAGCATTGACAATTTCCTCAGCATCCCGCACAATTCAGCTAAATTCACAACTCAACAATTGGGTTTGTCCCGAGTGCAGCCCCGAGGGCGAATCGGGTTGTCACCTGTGCGCCGGAGAAGGCAATGTCAGCGACATTGCAGCTATTGGCTGGACACTAGCTTATATGGAAATGTTGGGATGTTCTGCTCGCGAAATAGAACCGCTCAGGAAATTTTCGCCTGCGTCCGAAACTCTAGAATTGAATTTAAAATCTTGTGTTGCTATCAAGAAAAGTACCGAAGTTAATTGGTAATTGGTAATTGGTAATTGGTAATTGGTAATTGGTAATTGGTAATTGGTAATTGGTAATTGGTAATTGGTAATTGGTAATTGGTAATTGGTTCTCAAAAAAGTGAGGTATGCCCTATGCCCGGTTTGCCCTATGCCCAATCGTCCGCGAATCTTTCGCTCGAAAGGCTATAATATCACATCATCATCCCCTCATTTCCGGTCGCTGACAAACAACACGGATTCTAGTTTTTTTAAAGCAACTTCTAAATCGTCGTTGACAACTTGGAAGTCGAATTCGCCCGCAGCTTCAATCTCCTCTTTAGCCCGCAGCAACCGACGGGCGATCGCACTTTCGGAATCTTGACCCCGACTCCGCAGCCTGCGCTCCAATTCTTCCCAAGAAGGAGGTAAAATAAAAATTCGCAAAGCTTCAGAAAACTTATTTCTAATTTGCCTTGCTCCTTCGAGTTCAATTTCCAGGATTACCCATTTTCCCTCGCCGATTCCCTGTTTGAGAGCAAAAAATGGAGTACCGTAAAAATTGCCAGCAAACTCAGCCCATTCAGCCAATTCGCCAGCCTCAACCATTTCCTCAAAACGGCTGCGGCTGACAAAATAGTAGTGTTGTCCCTCAATTTCTCCCTCGCGGGGCTTACGAGTTGTCACCGATACCGAAAGATATAATTCGGGATGGCGGTTGAGGAGCGATCGCACTAGGGTGCCTTTCCCCACACCGCTAGGCCCCGTCAGAACAATTAATTTACCGGATTTCATTTTTAGAAGAGAAACGTGTCACAATTTGAGTTTTCGCTTACTCTAGACTGTAAGTGCTCAAATTGCAACCAACAAACCTCAATCATCCCGACCTTGACCGTCTTTGCCGATCGCAAAACGATTAGCAACCGTTTCCGGCTGAATCGCCGAGAGGATAACGTGACTCGAATCAGTAATAATTACCGCCCTCGTGCGGCGGCCGTAAGTAGCATCAACCAGTTGTCCGCGCTCCCGCGCATCAGTAATTATACGCTTAATTGGCGCTGACTCGGGACTGACAATGGCAATCACTCGGTTAGCCGACACAATATTACCAAAGCCGATATTAATTAATTGAATATCCATGAATATCTCAATCTATAGGTGAACAAGTAACTATCAATCCTTACTTATTATCATATATAAATACATTTTTTCTGGCAAGTTAAAATTATTCATAACAAAAAGTTTTAAATTTTCACCTTCATTTTTTGCTCTTTTTTGAAGCAGAGTCTGCCAATCTTTATCAAAACTTTAAAAAACTACCGCTGGTGACCGCTGGATGTTAAAGATTCGGTAAAATTCTCAATTTTTCGTTGCGAATAAAAGCTTTAGCTGTATGGAGAAAACCGCCAGTAAATGTTGCGAAATATAAAGGAAGTTTCAGGTGGAGGGAAAGTTAAGTACCATCACTGATTAATGATAGAAAATATTCACGAAAGGCAGTTTATACTGACAGTATTGAGATTGATGCTGCTTTGATGGGCCTTCAAGCTAATCCAAAAGCTGCTGGCGATTACCTACGGGATAGCCACGTGGCGCATACATCATCCCCAATTTTTCACAAAAAGATTGGGGATGATGTGCCAAACTACAGATGTTTGTTGCATGATGTTCTACAAAAAAAATGTTTCGTAGTGAGGACTTTAGTCCTATTAATACCAATTTAAAAGTGTTACTATAACCCTTCGATATTGTTCTTATAAAATTAGGTACGTTGTTGGGCTTTAGCCCTCTTTAGAAGTATAGATAAAGGAGGCTCAAGCCCAACAACGTACCTTTATTTATTAATATGAAAGTTGCGTCTAATACGCCATCCGAACTTTAAGGGATTAGGGATTAGGGGGAATCTACCTTAAGTGAACTGTATTGGATTATATGTAAATAAAAATTATAGGACTAAAGTCCTCACTACAAACTTTTTAATCCCGCTTTTTAGCGGGATTAATGCAGATAAATTTACCTGCATTAATCCTCAATTATTGGACAGTTTGTTAAGCCGCAACTAAACCGCTGTGTCTCAACAAAGCTTTAGTGCTCGGTTCGCGTCCTCGGAATGTTTTAAACACTTCCATCGGGTGCAAACTGCCGCCCAATCCTAACACTGTATCTCGGAAGAGTTTACCTGTAGAGGCGATCGCACTTTCATCTTCCAAACCCGCCTCCTCAAACGCCGCAAAAGCATCAGCACTAAGGACTTCCGCCCATTTATAGCTGTAATAGCCCGCCGCATAGCCGCCCGCAAAAATGTGCCCGAAAGCGCACAAAAATGCGTCTTCTTCCAGAGGAGGCAACACAGTTGTCGTTTTAGCGATGCGGTTGCGAACATCCGCCACAGTTTCGCTGCCGCCCGATCGATAGCGGTGGTGCAATTCAATATCAACACTGCTAAAATGTACTTGCCTGAGCATGGCACTGCCGCTCATGTAGTGGCGCGCTGCTAACAGCTTTTGGTAATAGTGTTCCGGCAAAGTTTCCCCAGTTTGGTAATGTTTTGCCATCCCGAACAAAGTCGCCCTATCGTAACACCAATTTTCCATAAATTGACTGGGCAATTCCACCGCATCCCACTCAACATTATTGATGCCAGAAGCCCCCGGATAGTCTACCGTTGTTAGCATATGCTGCAAACCGTGGCCGAATTCGTGAAACAAAGTTTCTACTTCCACAAAAGTCATTAAACTCGGTTTCCCATCAACCGGAGGGCTTTGGTTGCACACCAAATACGCCACAGGTAAGCGCGTTGTTGTTTTTCCCGCTTCCACAAACTTAGCGCGCACCACGCACTCATCCATCCAAGCACCGCCGCGCTTTTCTTCTGGGCGGCTGTAGGGGTCTAGATAGAAATTGGCGATCGCATTTCCGGCTTCATCATCTATTCTAAAATAGCGCACGTCTTTGTGCCAGACAGGAGCTTGACCGTCCGTCGCCGTTACCGTCACGCCGAACAGCCGCTTTACTAATCCAAATAACCCCTCCAATACCTGCGGCAAAGCAAAATAAGGACGCAATTCTTCGGCACTAAAAGCAAACTTTTCTTCCCGCTGTCTTTCCGACCAAAAACCAATATCCCAGTGCTTCAAATCCGCAGATTCCAGCGCACCTTTAGAGCTAGCAAAAGCTTTCAATTCTTCTAAATCTTTGACAGCAGCATCGTAGCTAGCTAAGCGCAATTCTTCTAACAAAGCTTCCACTGCTGTAACGTTAGGAGCCATTTTGCTCGCCAAGCTCAATTCGGCATAACTGCTAAACCCGAGCAAAGCAGCTTTTTCGTGGCGCAGTGCTAAAATGCGATCGGTCAAAGGCCAGTTATTCAAATCTCCACTGCTAGCTCTGCCGATCAAAGCTTTGTACAACTTTTCGCGCAAATCGCGGCGAGTGCTGTGCTGCATGAAAGGCCCGTAACTCGGAAAGTCTAAAGTAATCCGCCAAGGGCCATTTTCGGCATCGGCATTTTCGGCGCCGGCACTGCGAGCTGCTTGAGCTGCTAAACTCAACAAACTCGGCGGTAAACCGTCAATTTCGTCTTTGTTTGTGAGGGTGATACTGAAAGCTTTGGTAGCGTCGAGGACATGATTGGAAAATTGAGTAGTAATTTCTGCCATTTCTAATTGAATGGCATTGAAACGCTCTTTTTGCTCGCCTTCTAAACCGACGCCGGAGAGTTGAGCATCTCGGAGTGAGGCTTCGACAATTCGTTGTTGAGCTGGCTCTAAACTGTCCCAATTTTCGCTGGCCCGCAGCGCTTTAAAACCTTCATAAAGCGGTTTGCTCTGACTGAGCTTGCTCGCAAATTTTACTACTTCTGGCTGCACTGTTTCGTGAGCCGATCGCAATTCCGGACTATTTTTCACCCCCATCAAATGTCCGACAATGCTCCAAGTCCAATTTAAACGCTCTCCGAGCCGCTGCAATGGTTCTACCAAGCCGCTCCAAGTCGGCTCAACAGAGGCTTCTAAGGCAGCTAACTCGGCTTCTAGTTCCGTCAGCAGTTGCGTAACGGCGGGGACTACGTGTTCTGGTGCGATCGCATCAAACGGTGGCAATCCTTTGCCAATTAATAACGGGTTATCAGTAACAGTTACGGTTGCGGTCATTTAATTTTCTTGTAACAGGTTGAAAACAGGTGAACTAGACAGATTACCTTTTCAATTTGTAACACAGTTGTCTAAAAAATTCGACTCCAGCCGGGAGAGGGAGAGAGGAGGAGAAGGGGAGAGGCGGAGAAGGGGAGAGGGGGGAGAAGGGGAGAGGCGGAGAGGGAGAGAGGGGGGAGAGGGGGAAAATCTTCCTTCTGAGTGATGACTAACGATCAATTACAACTGACTAAGGAACGAAAATTTAATAACTTATAGATATTTGTGGGATGGGCGTCCCGCCCGTCTTTTCGGGACGGGCGGGACGCCCATCCCACAATAATTAAAATTGTAAGTTATTTAATTCTCATTCCTAATGAACAATTACAACTGCGAACTGCCAACGGGTGTATCTCAGTTTTGCATTTGTAGTGCTGTCCCCGCTCGCGTATTGTACAATACGCGAGTGGGGACAGCACTGTAAAAAAAAATGCTTTTTGCCAAAACCAGATGCTCCCCTGCCAACTGCCAACTGTCAACTGTCAACTGTCAACTGTCAACTGTTTTGCAACTCCTTGACAACCGAGATTAAGCGCTTGAGATGAGGTTTGACAACTTCTTGCTGCTCGTGTTCCAAACGGTGAATTTGAGCTTGAACTACAGACAAATCCGGAGTCGATTGGTACGCAGGAGCTTGCACTTGGCTTTGCAGATTAGCCATAACTTTCTGGATTTCCAAAAATCGAGTATTTACTAATTCCCAGTCATCTCGGGTGAGAGCAGTTTCTGTCAAGCTCTTCATCGCACTTTGCAGTTGTTCTATCGCCTGTTCCACAGCTTCGATATTTGTCGGTTGGCCCACCGATAAATCTTGCATTTGTTCCCTCACCTGCTGGCGAACATCGAGCACAGCAGACGCCACAATTTCTTGCAAAGAAGCTACCGACTCTCCCAAACTCAGCAATTGCCGCTCAATATCGATCGACTCCTCAAAAGCTGCATTCCTAGGCAATGCAGCCATTTGCTGGCGCAGCGCTGCAATATCTGCTGACAAATGCCTCCGCAATTTAACAATTACCGTTACCGCCGTTTTTTCGACCTTATTTACAGACTTTTGTACTTGGGCCAATTCCGAAGTTTGATGAACCCGCACTTGCTGCTCGAACCGATACCGATTAGCCACATTCAGCGACAAAGCCAAGGTTAGGGGAGCCACCCCGTAAAAAGCTTGACCAGACACTGCCACCGCCAAGGAACCCAAACCAGAGGCCGCCAGAGAGGCGTACTCTGCCACCTCCAGCCAGTGCCTTTGAGGAAAACTTGGCCTCAAGCGGTTTCTAACAGAGGGGTTTGGCTTCCGCACGGCTCTTTGGGTCATAGTATTTTCTCGTTGTTGGTAAGGTTGCGAGACTGGGTGGAGCATTCATTTATATCCTTTTTTCAGTTATATGTTTTTGATTATTGCCGCGCACTCTTCTATTTTTACCTAATTCAGTAAGTTAAGGATGATTGACACATTATTATGTATTTGCTTGTGGTCTTGCTGTCGCCCACAATTGGGGCTGTTAAAAGCTGAGCCCCAAGGCGCCCTCTATTTTACAGGACGGGGGCGCGATCGCAGGCAGGCGATCGACAATTGCTGCACAGGCCAGTCGATTTTAGATTTTCCATTTTTCGATTTGAGATTAAAACTGCCACCTACTGAGGGCGATCGAAGCTTTTAGGCGATCGGTAGTTGCGTTTTTGTTCGTGCATTGGTATAATTTACTTTTTCTCAATTTCTCAGATATAATTTACAGCAAGACTTGACAAATGAAATCAGAAAAACCCGAAAATGCCGATCGGCTCAAGTCTATTCTCAGTATCACAATCTTTATCATCCTCGTCCTAGCAGTCGGCTTTTTAAGCGTTAATTTTATTTCAGCTCTCTATGCTAAATTTGCTTAAAATTAGGACTTACGCATGGGGTTCAGAAACCGGGTTTTTTGCGATAATATTTCGTGAGTTCCACAGAATCGGTAAAAAACCCGGTTTCTTTAGTCGAAGTGCACAATATCAAGGTCGGACACGGGAGTGTCGTGTCCTGACCGTGGGTAGTTTATTATAATTTCAACTGTAAAGATTGTGCTCTGGATCTAGCCAGACAATATAAAAAACATTTTCACTAAAAAATCCATGTACCCTGCCGTATTCATTAGCAGAGATTTGAAACTGGTAGGGCATATTTACTAGCGCAGATTCATTGGGAATTCCGAAGCCATTAGGTTCGGTAGTATTTTGCCAAGCTATGCCATGACAACGCAAACTTTTACTCTGATTATTGATAACTTCTTGAGCATTCAATTGCGACAAATCCCGCAGCCGTCTCAATAGAGATGCTAGATACTTAGCATCTCTACCGCCAATTGAGAACTTATTTTTCTCATCCTGATAATACCTGAAAGAAAAACTAATTCCTTCTGGAATTTGGATATTGACAACCTCTCTCCTTGCCGAAGATGGTTGACTGCGAATCTCTGTATCTTGTCTTTTTTTATGCTTCTTCGATGACACGGCTTTTGTAAAATTTTTTCATTGATTCCTTGGTAATAATAGCATGAGAAGGTTCATCTTTTGGCAACTCACCTCTAGCATTAATCCAAGGATCTTCGCGTCGCACCATCAATTCTAACTCATAGGCATCCCGAAAGAGGTAATCATCGGATAACTCGTCTAAAAACTCTTGTACTTCTTTGGGAAACTCTGGTTTTTCGACTTCTTTCAGAATTGGCTTAAAGTCAAATTGTTCTTTGTATTCATAAAATAAAGCCGGGATAGTCGGCCCGTGTACCCAAGCTTCAAAATCTTCATCAAACAGCGGTGTATCTTCAAAGGCTAAATACCATGCTTGGGCGTAGTACAAGAGTTTTTGTAGCTTGTGGTTGCTGAGGTAGGAGCCTACATCATTCGCGAACCAGATGTAGTAATCAGCGAGTTGGGAGGCTGTTGTGACTGTAGTTATTGTTGTCATATAACTCGACTCAATATGTTTTGTATTTTATGATAGCACAGTCACCCTCTTTTATGATTTGGCGGTTGAAACCGCTACTACACAAACAAAGTCTGCCTCCGCAGACTAAGAAATAAAAGGCTTATTGATATTAGTACAACATCTCGGTTACAATCCTTTGATATACTGCTTCAGTACAGGTGACAGAGTGTAAAGACTTTCCTGTTTTTCGATCAAGCAACGCCGCGATAGAGATTGCAAGGCGTTGAGCAAATCTGATGATGATATTTGTCCATTTTGGAGCAATTTTGCTAGGTTGACTGGCTGGTTTTCTTTCGCCAACAATGACAGGACTTGTTTTTCTAGTTCGGAAGTGCGATCGAACTGCTCATCTAAAACATCTTTCAAATCTTCCGGCAACAATATGGTATCATCTATTAATAACTCTGCCGCGCCGATTCCCAACTCTTGAATCAAAGTCGCCACGCTTTTTAACCATAACGGATTGCCTTGGTAGCGGTGAATGAGTGCTTCGCAATTATCGATTTCTGTTAATCCTTTATCTCTGAGGATTTCCCGTGCGGCTGCGGTGTCTAAACCAGTCAGTTGTAAGGTACGAATGGGAGTATTTTCGCTGGTGAGTTGAGGAACTTCTTTGGGTGGTTCCCAACCGATTAGCAGAAAGCAACTTTGATGGAATAATTTTTGTATTTGTTTGAATAAAGATCGATATTCTTCGTATTTTGGTTTATATTTTCCTGCTAATTCGCCACTACATAAAAGGTTGTGAACGTCATCTAAGACTATTAAACAGCGATGGTTTTGTAAATATTTAATTAGTGGTAAGCGTTTCTGGTTTGTTGGGGATGAATCTAGGTTTTCTGACTGGGAAAAAAGCTGTGTTAGGTTAGATTGAAATTTATCGATGGTGGGAAATTCGTCTAGGGTGTACCAAACTGCGTACTCAAACTCGTCTTTGATTTGTTGTACGAGTTGTACTGCTAGGGATGTTTTGCCGATACCGCTGATGCCGGTGAGGGTGATGAGGCGGCAGTTTTGTTGTAGAATCCAGGTTGTGAGGGTTTGGAGTTCGGAAGTGCGATCGAAGAAATTACCCAACTCCGGCATTTCGCTTAAATCTTGATGTAGAGTTTTAGTTTGTTTTGGGTTAGATTTTTCGTCATTATGTGAGTTTGATATATCTGGCGGGTGTCTAGGTTCTCCACACAGGTTAAAGATACCAATTCCTACAACAACATCTTTTGCAAAGTTTGAAACATTAGAGACTTGAAACCTGTGAATTGCCGATCGAAAATTCTTTTTATTGACATCTTCTCCCAACTCTTCTGAAAGTAATTGCCATAATTGCGAACCAACTTGCCTAACATAAGTCTCGTTACAGTGAATATCCTCGGCAATTTTGGTATATTTCTCACCTTGCATGGTTCCTCGCAGAATTGCCTCTTGTAAGTTATCGAGGTGCTGACCCGTCTTGGCAAACACCATCTCGTCCACCATTTTTAACACTTCCTTAAGATTCATGCAGTATTGTGGATGTCGTGATTTTCCGTATTATACCTAACCTTTTCTAACATTGTCTAACATTTTCTAACATTTGTCACATAGGGTCAGTTGGAGTAGCTGACAAAATTACTAACAAAATCGAACATTTTTGAGTTGGCAAAACTTTGATTTCCCAAGAAAATGAGAGCAGACTAATAAGTAATTTTTAGACCGGGGAGAGGGTATGGATGCAATTTTAAAGTTTTTGGGAGTTATGGTGCTTGGCGCAATAGTTTTGACTCTCTTGGCAACCCTTGGGCCTTTAGGGGCAATTATTGCATTCTTTATCGTAGGTGCAGCCGTTGTGGGAATGGGAAAGGGCAAAGATGACAAAAAATGACAAGCGCTACCCCTTACGGTAAGAAAATTTTCCTAGAAAGTTACTCTAACCTCAATATAAGTATATTGTAAGGAGGAAAGACTTGACTGATTTCACAAGCCTTTCGGACACTAAGGATTCATTAATCGAGGCTTTAGAGAATCTTCCTGAAGAGACAATACTTCTGGATGATGAGACGGATTCTACCTTCACAAAAGTTAATCTTGCCGAAATTGTTCAGCAAGACATCCAGCGACTTGAAAGTTTTTGGGAGTTTCTTCACGATTATCGCAATACAAAAGTTATTGCATTAGTTGGAATGGTTAATGCAGGCAAATCTGCTCTTGGTAATCACCTTCTAAATCGTGGAGAATCAGGCGTTTTCCAAGAAGCATCTATTCGTGAAACCTCTGAAGCACAAGAAGCCAAAATTGATGAAGAAACAGTGATTATTGACTTGCCTGGTTTAGGTTCTGTTCTTTGCGAAGAGGATGACACAATCGTTAAAGGCATCATACGTCGAGCTAATCTTTTACTACTTGTATTTGATGTTAGCTATCCGATTCCGAGACATTTTTACGAGTTTCTCAAAAGCAACGAGGTACTCAAAAGCAAAGCATTACAACGGATTGTTATTGTCATCAACAAAATAGATTGTCTGTCTGATTTACCTGAAAGACTGAAACAGAAGCAAATTCAGAGCTATATCAACTTTCTGCGTGATGGTAATGAAAAGATGGAATTTGAAGGAATTGCTAGGCTGTTCGACTATGAGATTCCCATTGTATCATTTTCAGTAGCCGAAGCAAGAAGACATTCAGATAGAGATCGAGAGCGTCAATTAAGGCAAGTGATTTACGAATCTCTTGAAGTTAACTCTAACAGTGCTATCAATCGTGCTGAAGTTGAATTACTTGAAGTTGCCAGTAAATATTCAATTGTAATTGCTAGTTACATCGCATTACGAAAAAGTGAAGAAAAACTGGGTGAACAAATGACAGCTAAAATTCAAACAGTAATCGGACAAATAAATGAATCAATTAATAGAGAAATGGATACATTATCTAACCGCATTGGGAAAATTAGAGAATCTTGTCTTCAGGAGTTACGGAATTATAAAACTACAAGTGATGAGCGTTTCTGGCTAGGTGAGAATTTTAAATGGAAGAAGAATAAGTCTACTCAATGCCGAGATAGATATCAGAATGAAATAGTCTCTGAATTTCAGATATTTGTTAGTAACTTGCGAAGTAATATTTTAATTATTGCAAGAATTTTATTCGGAAGCTTTCAAATTAGCGAACCAAGTAGTGAGTCGATTACATCTAATTTGAGAAGCTCCGTCTACGAAATTTGGGATGCTTTCGATGATTATTGGTTTCTTGATAAAGATGAAGATAGCTACAATCAAAGTATTGAACAATCTAATCAATATTACAATAGGGCAGCCAATGAAATTGATAACTGGCTTGCTCAATTCCAAAAAAATATTTCCGAAAATATCTTTACAAATTTGACAAAAATTAACATCGTTGAAGAATATTATTTTTACAAAAATCATGCGGATTCCCTAGAATCTTTTTATGATGTTTTCACCTCTATTGATTGACTCAGCTCGATTTTTCTTACAAATGTATATATTCGAGTAACACAGGAGAAAAAAAATGACACAACAACCAGCTTACAAGACTTTCCGCGTTAGCATCAATGCAAATACTCTGCTTGATGATTTTGCTCCGATTTTAATCAACGATATTTCCCAAAAATTTCAACCTATCTTCCAGTTGAAAGAAAGTTATTGCGAACAACTGTTACAGCATTGCAACAAGCTTCAGACTTTCTCTGAGTTTACTGCCCTTACTACTAGACTTCGTGAGTACATTCGAGAAGTGAAAGATGATTTCAAAGATTGTGAAGAGAATGTCAACTATTTCACATTGGTATTCATGGGAGCCGTAAGTGCTGGTAAAACATCAATGATCTGCGATTTCCTTAATGTTAATCCCGATCAACTTAATCAATGGCTTCGCTCCAGCAGTAACTTTCAACCGACTGAAGATGCTGTCATTATTGCTGGTGAAGTTGCAACCACAAATGTATATGAATTCTTGGTTGAATCTAGCCACATTCGACTGGTTGACGTTCCAGGGACAGGGGGTGTTGTTCACGATAATACTACAATTGCTCCTTTTATTAACAAGGCTGATTGTCTAATTTTTCTATCTAATGCTCAATCCGATCTCACCGCTAATGATTATGACTTTGTTATGCGGCATATAGTTGGACTCAAAGATGCGAGTGAGCTAACACGTGAAAATGCTTCTAACAAAAAAGCCCTGATTGTTGTCAACAAGTGGAATACAGTAACTCAGAATATCCCAGAAATTGATAAGCAGCAAAAGGAATGGGAGAAAAAAAAGAAGTGGATTCTTTGGGGAGGTAAAACTTTCGGTGGATTAAGTAACCTATTCAAGCGAACGCTAACAATTGTTCCGGCTACTACAACCCAAAGGATTTTGGATGAAGAAACAGGAACCTATGGACGTTACGGAAAAATTGAGCTTACCGAAGTGAGGGATGCTCTGAAAAGTATCCTTTTGGAAGAGGGCATTCAAATCAAATTGGATCGTCCTAAAATAATTCTCAAACGCTCTCTAACTAATACAGCAGAGGTTCTAAAAAATGAGCGAACAAAGCGAGCGGTTGATGAATTGGTGGCTGATTTAGAGAAATTAGGAATCAAAGTTTCTGTCAATTCTAACTCCATAATGACACTTTTAGGCTCTCGATTAGAAAGCCTAAAAAATCGTCTAAAACGCGACTTGTATTCTCAAATCAAAGATGGACTTGACGGATGGAAACCTAGTGTATCTGTGAAGGATCGAATTAAGGGTTTGTGGCCGAAAGAGTGGTGGGGATCTGAAAAGTTCGGTGCTAAAGCTGTTCAGGAAGAATTGAGAGATCGTTGGAAAACAGAGGTCGAAGATTTATTGCGTGAAAGTATTAAGCCTAAAGATATTAAGCGCACAATCAATGATGAAGCTGATTCGATCAGCAAGCTGCTAGAAGCAACCTTTAAATCACAATTGGCTGAACTTCAGCAGCAAGCGGTAAGGGAAAGGCTGTCAAAGGGGGTATCTCTTGAATCGTTTGATAGCAGTAGTCTCAATTTGACGGGTTCTGGTCAAGCGCTTGATAATGCACTTAATAGAGCAGTGTCTGAGGTTCAATACAGTATTGTGGACGATATTATTGGCATCTTTACTTTTGATGCAATTATAGCTTCCTTACTAGGTGTTATTCTTAATCCTTTAGGAAGTGCTGTCTTCTTTGCTATTCGACGCTGGATGAGTGGTCAAGCAGAAGAAAAAAAGGCTAAACAAGAGATTGAGGAACAAATTTTGCGTATAGCTGATGAGGCATCTGCTGATTTGCAAGAACAAGTTGCTGACAAACTTCGGGATTCTGTTCAAAAGTCGGTCGATAGTATTGCTCAAGTAATTCGACGTGAAGGTGAAAGTTTAAGTAAGCTGCTTCAAGCCCTTGATGGTGCGATAACAACTGTAACTGAAATTCGTGAGCGTTTAGAAGATATCTAAACTTGATGAAGATGGTGACAAAGTGCGATCGCCCTTCACGCATCAAGATCGATCGCCCTTTCTTGTTTCTGATGACCGATCGCCTAAAATGAAAGAGCGATCGCCCTTTACACCAAATACCAAACACTGCGATCGTTGTACGGAATGCGTGAAGCGTAGCTATCCCGTAGGGAATCGCCCCTCGCACCAAATACCTTCTGACTGCAATTACAGTATAATGAGTAAGCATGATAAGCGTAAAAATTTCAGAAAAATCATGACTATCGATCTACAGATTTTTCAAACTGTCGTCAAGATGCCAGAATCTCTCAAACAAGAGATATTGCATTATGCAAAATATTTACTTGAGAAACACGCAAAAACTGAATCATCTCCAGAACAACATGAACAACCTCATGGTTATGGTAGTTGGGCAGGTCAGATCGTTATGTCTGATGATTTCGATGAACCGCTGGAAGATTTAAAGGAATATATGTAACATGGAATCCCTTTTAGATACTCATGCCTTTCTGTGGTACTTGCTTGGTGATTCCAATCTAGGTAGTAAAGCAAAAGAAGCGATCGATACTAAAACAGGTTTTGTATTTTAGTATTGCCAGCCTGTGGGAAATTTCAATTAAAATTAATGTGGGCAAGCTTCAACTGAATCGAGCGTTTGAAGACCTTCCGAAAGAATTGGAATACATTAACGTTCAAATTCTACCAATTACATTTGAAGACACGGAGATTTATACAAGTCTTCCTCTGCATCACCGAGATCCGTTCGATCGCATTCTGGTAGCACAGACGATGAATCATCCGCTGGTTTTGATTAGTTGCGATGAGGCTTTTGATGCTTATCCAATTCAGCGGGTGTGGTGATGAAAAAAGCAAAAAGTTTATACTTGCGATCGCCCCATCAAGCATCAAGAGCGATCGCCCTTTCTTGTTTCTGATGACCGATCGCCTAAAATGAAAGGGCGATCGCCCTTCACACCAAATACCAAACACTGCGATGATTGTACGGAGTGCGATCGCCATCACGCATCAAGAGCGATCGCCCTTTGTTGTTTCTGACGAGCGATCGCCTAAAACGAAAGAGCGATCGCCCTTCACACCAAATACCAAACAGTACGATGATTCTACCAAGATCGATCGCCCTTTGTTATTTCCGATGACCGATCGCCTAAAATGAAAGAGCGATCGCCCGTAAGTCAAGAACCCCAGCACACCCTATGACCATCAAAGAACAACTCTTGGAAGCAATCGAAGCTTTGCCCAGCACAAGGCTTGTCGAAGCCCTCAGCTTCATGAAATCTCTCTCCACCAAACCTTCTATCACATCTGCTAAATCCTTCCTCGCTCACCTCAAGACAATCGGCACTTGGTCAGGCGACGACTTCCATGAATGTCTAGAAGCCGTCCAAAATTCACGCGGTGAAGCACAATTTGACTACAGCCCCAATCCCTTTGAATAATGTTTCTCCTAGATACCAACCATTGTAGCTATGCCTTACTAGGCAACACTCAAATACTCGATCGCCTTGCAAGCCTTGGGGATGAGTCGATCGCCACCTGCACCATTGTCAAGGGTGAACTGATTGACATGGCGGCGCGATCGCAACAACGACAGGCTAATCTTGCCCTAGTTCAACGCTTTCTGCTTGGGCTATACATCTACCCCATCGACGAAACAACCGCCGAAATTTACGGCAACCTCAAAGCGGCAGTTTTCGATCGCTACGCCCCAAAAGACAAAGCCCAGCGCCGTAGAACCAACATGACTCAATTGGGCATCGGCGAAAATGACCTGTGGATTGCCGCCGTTGTACTCCAGCATCAACTCACCTTAGTGACAGCAGATCGAGATTTCCAGCGTATTAAATCAGTTCAGCCATTTGAGTTGGAATCCTGGATTTTAATATCGCCAGAGTAAGGATGAAGGATCTCGCCCGATCGCGCATCAAGAGCGATCGCCCTTTGTTGTTTCTGACGAGCGATCGCCTAAAATGAAAGAGCGATCGCATTTATCTAATTCCCAGCCAATAAACCCGACATATTCAGCACTTTTTCTGACCAAATCCTTCCCTCTTCTCCAACCCTCATTCGTTGTTCCGCATCCTCCCAAATCCCTGCCCAAGAATACTGCCAGCAAGCTAACTGAATCTGCAACTCAACTAACTCAGCAGCTATTTCTATCTCTGCATCTTGAGCAGTCCATTCAATAAACAGCTTACTTTCTTGCAGCAGACTTTCAATTATTGCGCCATTAGCTACATTTTGACATCGAGATTTAATTCGTGCCAAATTCGATGCTAAATTTCCCAAACGAATGGGTAATTCGTCTCGCAAATAGCGTTCCTTTAAAGCATTCCAATCTCTCATAATCCTCCTAATAACTGTTGAACGATCTGAGCAACTTGTTCTCGAATCATCGGATCTTGAATTTCCATCGAACGATTGTTTTGACGGGGACGGATATTGATTAGAGATTCATATCCTACCTCTTCTGTCAGCGGATACCAATCTGCTCCCCAAATATCTACCTGTTTGCTTCCATTTTCAAGCAACACAGCTTCGCAATCAGCGTGAAGTTCTCCACCACCTGCCAAAATTCCCCGTTCGATATCCACTGCTAGTTTAATATAACTGTTAAGGATTTCTAACATTTCTTCAAGTTGCTCTTGAGTCGCACGCTCTTGAATCAGATTAATCATCTCTGTCTATGTTTTAGATTCAGTTATAACATTATACCAAACAGTGTGATATTGTACGAGTTGCGATCGCCCTTCATACCAAATACCAAACACTGCGATCGTTGTACGGAGCGCGATGCTTGAGTTAAAAAAGAGCGATCGACACTTGTTATAATCAAAGTATCAATCCTCCTGAGATGCCGCGATGACTATCAAAGAACTCCTCATCCAAGAAATCGATAGCACCCCTGACGAACTGCTTGCGGATCTTCTCAGTTTGGTGCGATCGCTCAAATCGCCTCCACACCCCCAACTCAATACCTACGAACAACTGCTAGAGCGCATCGACTACCTCGAAGCCATCATCGGCATCCGCAAAGGACTTGAAAGCTTCGATCGAGGTGAAGGAATCCCAGTCGATCGAGCTATGACAGCCCTACAGCAGCAGTTCAACATTCCTCCCCGTCTATGAGTTATCAAGTTCTAATTCAGCCACCTGCCTTTCAAGAAATTGAAACTGCCTACCGTTGGATGTGCGATTATCTGAGTGCTGATGCGGCAAATCAGTGGTACTACGATATCCAAGACGCGATCGCATCCCTACAAGAGTTTCCTTACCGTTGCTCAGTCGCACCCGAAGCTGCCATCATTGGTCGGGAAATTCGACAACTGTGGGTTGGTAAAGGAAGAAACTATCGGATTCTGTTTGTGGTGGAGGGCGATACCGTCGCGATATTACACATTCGTCACCGTCGTCAAGCCCCTCTAGGTACTGAACCACCAGACGATCGCCCTTCACACCAAATACCAAACACTGCGATCATTGTACGGAGTGCGATCACCCTTTCTGGTTTCTGACGACCGATCGCCTAAAATGAAAGAGCGATCGCCCTTTATACCAAATACCAAACACTGCGATGATTGTACGAGTTGCGATACTAATGCAAAAACTTGCGAACTTGATATTCGCGACTTTCGACGATCGGCATTTGCAAATCCCCCATTTTAGCATCCAACTCATCGATTGTGCTTTGCGGCACCGAGTTCCACTGTTCCCTAGTTTCCCAGCGAATCAACATCAGCACCTCATTTTCCACCGCATCCACCCAAACTTCTTTGCCCAAATAACCGGGAAAACTTTTGAGTCCGGCCGTCCAAACTTCTTCATCTCGCAGAATAAACTGTTCCCATTTTTCGCGAGGTACTTTAAATCTCAGCCATTCAATTACCATATTATTTTAGATTTTAGATTGTAGATTGTAGATTTTGTAGGGTGCCTCAGGCAAAAAATGATTGGTATCTCGTATAAGATTCATTCCTGACGCACCTACAAAACTTAGTGAAAAAACATTAGTCCTTAGTCGCCACATTCTGATAGGAAAAGCACCCTCAAATAATTCCAGGTTTGGATCGAATCGATTAATCGTTACCGATCGCAATTTTAACGATTAACTCAGTTCCCTCTCCCGGACGAGAAATACACAGCAAGTCACCACCATGCTTTTCTACTACCAAATGCTGGGATATTGCCAATCCCAAACCTGTGCTCGTGGCCTGACATTTAGTGGTAAATAAAGGGTCAAAGATACGGCAGAGAACTTCTTCAGTCATTCCAGGGCCGTTGTCGCTAATGGCGATCGCCACTTCGCTCTCCCCTATCACTTCTGTCCGAATCCGAATTTCGGGATTGAATATTTCAGTTCCCGAGCTACCGGCAGACAACAAAGACTGATTTTGGATTGTACCATACTTTTCCGGATTTCTTCCCTCTGCTTCCAAAGCGTCGATCGCATTTGTCAACAAGTGCATGAACACTTGATTTAACTGTCCCGGATAGCAGCGGACTCGCGGCAAATTCCCGTATTCCTTAACTAGAGAAATACCCGGCCGTCCCCCTTTAGCTTGGAGGCGATTTTGCAAGATCAGCACAGTGCTGTCCAAACCTTCATGGATATCCGCAGGCTTCATTTCAGGTTCGTCAGTACGCGAGAACAAGCGGAGCGATCGCACAACATCCCGAATTCTCTCCGAACCGACTTTCATTGAATTTAGCAGTTTTGGTATGTCTTTTTTGATGAAGTCTAAGTCTAATTCTTCCATCAAATCTTGAATTTCCGGAGCTGGATCGGGATAATTTTTTTGGTAAAGGTCGATCGAACGCAGCAGTTCTTGAATGTAGCCAGTGGCGTGGCTGACGTTGCCAGAAATGAAACTAACTGGATTGTTGATTTCATGCGCTATTCCTGCTACCAACTGCCCTAGAGATGACATCTTTTCTGTTTGAATCAGTTGAGTTTGAGTTTGCTGCAAAACTAACAGCGTCCGCTCTAATTTTGCCGCTTGCTGGCGCAGGCGTTCTTCCGATTCTTGCAAAGCCAACAAAGACTGTTTGCTTTCTGTAATGTCCAATCCCACAAATACTGCTGCCGTATTTTTTTGATATTTTTGAGCCACAATTAAATAAGTTTTATTTTCTCCTCTGATGCTCGCTGTTACTTCTTGAGAGGTCTTATGGTTCGAGCCGACAAAAAAATCGTATACTAAGTCGTTAAATTTGGGACTTGTATCTAAAAAACCTACTTTTTTACCTGTAAATAGTTCCGCAGGCATTTGGTAAGCGGAAGCTAAATGTCGGTTTACTCCCAAGTAGCGCAAATCGGAACTTACCCAAGAAACTAATCCGGGCACCGCATCCAAGACGGCTTGAAGTTGCTCTTTTGCCTCTAAAAGCGCAGATTTTGCTGCGAGGCGAGCCCAAATGTCGCGGGCGATCGTGCAGCAGTATTCGCAGCCGTCGTATTCTAAATAATTGACTTGAACTTCGACGGGAAAACTGGTGCCGTTTTTAGTTCTATAACTGGTTTCAAAAGTAAGGTTGTTTTGCTGCTTGAGTTCAACCCAGCGATCTGGCCAATCCGATGCTGACAATTGCGAATCGATGTCGCTCAATCTCAGGTTTAGCAGTTCCGATTCCGAGTAACCTCCTCGATCGCAAGCCGCTTTATTCGCATAGCAAATTTGACCGTCGGAGGTGGTAAAAAAAACTGTATCAGCAGCATTGTCGAGGGCATTTTGAGTTAGTTGTAGTTTTGTTTCTAACTGCTGGCTTTTGCCACCGGGCCTCCATATATTGTAGAAATTTCTTTCTGTTATCTTTTCGGCAAACAGGATCAAACCGCCGATCGCACCCTCGTTATTTTTCCACGGCAAAAATACCCATTTTTCCGAAGCGCTGACCCCAACTTCGATTTTTCCTGCTACAGATACGGGCGATTGCCCTACGACAAACTCGCTATATTCCAAAACTCCCGCCAAACAAGCGCGAGCATTTTGGTGCCAATATTCCGGGAGATTTGGGAACAGTTCCCAATGAGACCGACCAAGGGCCTCACCGCAACCAAACCCGCAATCTGTTTCCCAGCGACGAGAAACTGACAGATAGCGCATTTCACAATCTACCATTGCCACGGCGTCGGCGGATCGCTCCACAAACCGCCGAAATCCCTCTTTATTTTCGGACATGGCTGCATCAGGGGGTTGGTGGGCGATCGGGATTTTCCCCCCGGCATACCTTCCCAGTCGAATTTCTTGCTTAACTGGCTTAGTTTGCACGATTTGGGATTTCCTCCATAGCTGTCAAGTTTGAAAAATCTATTTCAGACCTAAAACACTCTTCCCCTGATTGGCTGTTTTGGGTGATACCCTTGGAGGGTCTCACCCATCAGTAATATCATTTTTTAGGGGATGTGTCCATAGGTACTTAATAAATTGTTCCCGAAACTTTGACATTCAGGAAATTTCCTCATAATTATTCAACATTTGAGGTGGCGCAGCAGTACGCGCGGCAAGGCTATCCCCCTTCGTGAATAGCCCAAAGTGTGTGAGACTTTACGTGCCTCGTCAAACAAATTTGTGCGTAAATTCACTGGTAAAATCCACTCTTCCTTTCCGCAGCATCGCAGGATCTAATCTTTCAATCGTGTTGCAAGTGAGTAACACTACGAGTTTCTGCTGAAATTGAATCCCGTGCTCGTCCATCACGCTTTGATACAGAGTTCCATCCAGCAAACTCAAAATATGTTCAGTTTTGTTACTGCGTTGGGCCGCTGCGGTCGATCGATCTTGAGCCAAATTATCAGCCTCGTTGATAATAATGCAAATCCGCTCCAAATAACTCGGCGGCACAAAATTTTCCACAGCATCATGATCTAAGATAAAGATCACATAACCCAGCGGCACTAAAATCTCCTTTGCTACCGCTTGAGTCCAAGCAGTTTTGCCAGTCCCCGGTTCGCCACTAACCAACACAGCCAACTGATTTTGGTCGAGAATTGCCTGCTGAACAGTATCAGTAAAACTTTGAACTTCCGCAGAAAAAGTCCGAATAGGGAAGTAACTGTGAACCTGTCCGACACGGCTTTTGTACCCGCTGAGAATCACCGCTAAATTATAAGTAGCCTTGCTAACTAACGGCGCAATATCTTTGCAGATCAGAGTGTAGCACCGCCGACCCCTGTCGTAGCTGTCAATTTGCAGCCAGCAGCCTGCTTGTCCCCAATAAGCATAAACAGTACCCAAAACTTCCAAGCGTTCCCAGCTAACAAATCGCTCCCGCGGATAAGAAAAATGCCGTTCCATAAAAAACTGGGTAATCACATCCGGTTTCCCCAGCAAATCCAGAACTTTGAAAACAGCAATCTCTTGGAGTTTGTTGAGAACGTAGTCGATGGGAATGCTAGCGCGGCTGACCAATTGAACAACAGGCGTTTCGGTGACTAAAACATCTTTGTAACGGTAATCCGGGTAAACTGGCTGCGGAGTAATGTAATCCCAAAACTCGTCTATTTCGTAGCGAGTATTTTCCGAAAATACATTTAAGATATTCGCCCACCAAGTATACTGGTGTCGTCCCATGGCATCGGCGATATCGCTGGCTGCATCTAAAGTTTTTTGAGCGAGTTCTACAGGGTCGCTAGATGCTAAGTGCAGCAGGTGTTCCCAATCAAATTGACGGTAGAGAGGTCGCCAGCCCGATCCTAGCAGCCCTCGATTTTGAGGGTTGTTTTGATTAAAATTGTTGTCGCGATCGCCCATATCTTCCGCACTCATCTTGTAAAACTCCTAGTTACTCTTATTTTAAAATATTTGCCGCACACTTGCTAGAACCAAACAGGATTTTCTCAATATACTTTTAGATAATTGGGCGGCACCATATCTACCAACCAAACTTTGTTATCCGAACAGTAAAATGTATGGCCGTCGCATTGCATTGCTGCGGTATCTACAATCAAGACTGCCGGGATGCCGTGTCTGGCACCTACTTTACGGGCTGTTTGAATGTCCGCCGACAAATGAACGTGATGCCGCGACATTTTCCGAATTCCTTCACTGAGAATAGACTCGACGGCAGTCTTACCTGTTCCGTGATATAAAATATCTGGGGGAACAGCAGGTTCTAACTGCAAGTCAACCTCTACACTGTGTCCTTGGTTGGCCCGAATTAGAGTGCCTGTCGAGTCGAAGGAAAAGCGCTGTTTGTCGTTTTGGGCGACTACTTCCTTGAGTTCGTAAGGCTGAACAGAAAAGTTATTTTTTTGGCAAGCATCGAGGAGTTCGCTAACAGCAATCCAGCCCCCCGGCGCGAGTTGAATGCCGATGCGCGAGGGCGCGTGGCGCAGGTGTTTGCTGAGATATCGGCTAATTTTTATTAATCGGGAATCGTTCATCCTTTTACTTAATTTATTGAGTTATTTTGTGGGTATATCGGGTTTATTTAATCTGTTTTTACTGGGAGAGGGATTGAGTGAAATTATGCGGTCAACTCAAGTATGATTTTTTTTGTATCTCTCGTTTATAGCTGAATCTCACTCCCCCTAAATCCCCCTTAGGTCGCAGCGTGGTTTTATTGTTGGGAAAGAGATAGGTACGTTGTTGGGCTTTAGCCCTCTTTCGACATATATATAAAGAGGGCTAAAGCCCAACAACGTACCTTTATTAAGGGGTATTTTTTTTAGAAAAACTTTGCCTTCTACATGGGGACAATTCCGCCAAAAATAGCAAAATTGAGATAGCGCCAGTGACAAGCTGCGTCTGCAAAACCAGCTTCTGCAAGCCACTTTGTTTGTTCTTCGACAGAGGAAGGAATATCTTCTTTTAGATAGCTGTTAAAACACGCTGCATCGTCTTCTCCATTAGCTTTTATGTACTGCCGCCACAAATGTTCGTATTGCTCGGTTAGCTTTGGGGTAGCACCTGTGACAATATCTCGGATTAGCAAGATTCCCCCGGCATTCATTGAGTGAAAAAGTTTGTGAAATAGCTGTTTTTTTTGTTCGCCGTCGAGGTGGTGGATTGCCAACCCTGAAACTACTAAATCGTAGCCGCTGCCGAAATCATCTTCGGCGAAGTTTCCCTGCTGCAATGTCAGGCGTTCTTGGAAAGCGGACAAGTTAGTTTGACAAACTTTTAGCATATTTTCCGCCATGTCGAAGGCTGTGACTTTTGCTTGAGGAAATGCTTGCAAAATCATTGCAGACAGTATGCCAGTTCCCGCGCCTAAATCTAGAACTTTTATGTTGGCATGGGTTTCAAAATCAATTAATTGCAATATTATTTCGTGTTGCTCGCGATACTGCGGAATGAGGCGGGGAATTAAACCGTCAT
This sequence comes from Microcoleus sp. PH2017_35_SFW_U_B, assembly GCF_020737865.1. Lineage (NCBI taxonomy): Bacteria > Bacillati > Cyanobacteriota > Cyanophyceae > Oscillatoriales > Microcoleaceae > Microcoleus > Microcoleus sp. PH2017_35_SFW_U_B. The sequence goes on along the minus strand of NZ_JAEQDE010000083.1, from coordinate 46,684 downwards.
AATCAAATGCTCTTTGTTCAAATTGCTCGCGTACTAAGTCTAAATTCATAGATAAATTCACAGAAACTTTTCCTCAAACTTTTAATGGTTGAGTGCGTTAATGCAGTTGGGCTGCTCTTTGGTTAAATGTCGTATTACATTTTATAATACAAAATATTTACAGACCTGTCAAGAGGTAGGAGAAAATAATTTAACTGAAGTTACTGACGATCGCAAAACACAGACTTTGTTAGCCATTTCCCAGCCAATTATTTGGGAACTGTCAAGCCCTGCACATATATCTGGGATGTGGAGGTGAGGCAGAATGCGGGAGACTCGAAAGCCTGGGGCAGAGATTTTGTGCCAGATGCGGCAGGGTAATTTTCAGAAAAAAGTTGGGTTTTTGCAGCCAGCGGCCCAGCGGGCAGATCTGAGAAAATCTGTCTTCAGATTGACCAATTTTAGTCTAAACTTCAAATAAAATTTCAGGTGACTCCAGTTTTCCAAAATAGTGCCACTGTAGGCAGCTATCCCCAACCCCGATAGTTCTTGTTCATTCCTCATCTAAAATCTCGAATCTCAAATGGTATGACTCCTGAGTGGATGTGCTGTTTGCCGAGCATTCATGAAAATAAAAATATACAAAATATTACACCTGCCGGTGCGGAAAAAACAGTGATAATTAATCAGGATGCGAGTAGATTAGGTGTCAGTCATCAGGGGACAATAGAAGCAATGGAAATTCAAGAGCGGAGCCAGGAGCGGCGCGATCGCCTCAGTCAAATTTCTACGATAAAAGAACTAGATTCGTCGCTGCAAGAAGGTTTAGATTTTAAAGTAGCGATCGACCAATCGGCACTGGCGGTGAGAACCGACGCCCGAGGAATTATCAATTATGTCAGCGATCGACTGTGCAGCATCTCTAACTATTCGCGTATTGAACTAATAGGCAGCCATTTTTGCATCCTCCATTCGGAATATAAGTCTTCGGAATTAATCAAAAATCTGCTGTCAACAGTTGCCAAAAATGAAGTTTGGCAAGGAGAAATGAAGAACCAAGCCAAGAATGGCAGCGATTATTGGGTGCACGCAGCAGTAGTTCCGCTTTTGGACTTTAACGGGAAACCCTGTCAGTATTTGGCGATCGGATTTGACATCACCGATCGCAAAGCCGTTGAAGCAGCCCAAGCCGCAGTCAACCGCGCCAAAGACGATTTTTTGGGCATTGCGGGACACGAACTGCGATCGCCCCTGAGCGCGATTTTGGGATGGGTGCAGCTAGCTCGATCGCGCAAGTTAAACGAAGCTACCACCAACCGCGCTTTGGAAATCATCGAGCGCAACGCCAAATTGCAAAACCGCCAAATAGACAATCTCCTCGATTTGAGTCGGCTGCTGCGGGGGAAAGTCCGCCTGAACCTGGCTCGGGTTCACCTCCCATCTGTCATAGAATCGGCTATTGAGACCGTCCGCCCCGCCGCCGAGGCCAAAAACCTCCGCGTAGAAACACAGTTCTACCCGGGCGTCAGCTACGTTGTGGCCGATGTAGAGCGCTTGCAGCAAATAGTCTGGAACCTCCTGGCCAACGCCATCAAATTCACCCCAGAATCGACACCAGACCCAGTTGAAGTGCGGATCGAGCCTACAGAGTCGGGTACCTTGATTCGGGTCAGCGACAGCGGTTGCGGGATTGAACCCAAATTTGTGCCGCACATCTTTGACTACTTCCGCCCCGGAGATAGCTTCCAGTCGAAGGAACAAAATCGGCTCGGGTTGGGGCTCTCAATTGTGCGGCATTTGGTGGAATTGCACGGGGGAACTGTTTGGGCTTCCAGTCCCGGCCTGGGTATGGGGACGACGTTTGGGGTGCTGCTACCCGTAGCGCACAGCAACAATTCGCGCGACGATCGCAAAAGCGCGATCGGCCGCACCGAAAACCACGCGGAATCGGTTCCCAAACCCTTAGCCGGAAAGCAAGTGCTGGTGGTGGAAACCAGCGCCGAGATTCGGGAATTTCTCAAAACTGCCCTGGAAGCATTTGGAGCCAAGGTAACAGCGGTGAGTAGCGCTTGCGAAGCGATGGCGCAGTTGGAACAGTCGCGGCCCGACGTGTTGGTGAGCGATATGGCGGTGTCGGAAACAGACGGCTCCGATTTGATCCGCCGCATCAGAGCCATGGAAATGTCCGAGCAAAGGGAACTGCTGCCGGCGGTGGCCCTGACGGGAGGCGTCCGTGAGGAGGATTCGGCATCGGCCCTCTCTGCGGGGTTTCAGAGGCATTTGTCGAAGCCGGTGGAGGCGAATCTGTTGGTAAGCGCGATCGTCCAATTGGCAGGGATGAGTGAATTTGGCTGCTCAGACGAGGGAAATGTTGGGGCGATCGCCCCGATGCCGGACTCTAACAGTTGTGACGACAAAAATAATGGGGGACAATTAACGCCTGACAGCCGAGAATTACCGCTGTTGCTGGTAGTAGAAGACAACTATTCTCTGCTGGCTTACCTCCAAACTTTATTGAGTCCGTACTATCGAGTTGCGGTGGCGATGGACGGGGTTGAAGGTTTGGAAAAAGCCAAAAGTTTGCAGCCGAATTTGATTTTGAGCGACCAAATCATGCCCCGACAAAACGGACTGGATTTGCTCAAAGAGATTCGGAATACGCCGGAGTTGAGTTCGACTCCGGTAATCTTTTTGACAGCGCGATCGGGCATGGAAGCTCGGATCGAAAGTTTGGATGCTGGTGCTGACGATTATATTTCCAAACCTTTTGACGAGAGGGAACTGTTGGCGAGGGTTAGAAACTTGCTGAGAACCCACGCAGCCGAACAGCAGTTGACGGTGCTCAACCGCCAGTTGCAGCAGCAGAAACGGCAGTTAGAAACAGTGAATCGAGCCTTGCAGTATTTGGCAACTTACGACAGTTTGACTGAGGTAAGAAACCGCCGCTTTTTTAATGATTATATGGATGCGGAATGGCGGCGTTTGGCGAGGGAAGAAGCGCCGCTGTCTTTGATTATGTGCGATATCGATTACTTCAAACTTTACAACGACACTTACGGCCACCAACCGGGGGATGAGTGTTTGCGGCAAGTGGCGCAGGTTCTCCAGTGTTCGGTAAAGCGATCGGCTGATTTAGTTGCGCGTTACGGTGGAGAAGAATTTGCGGTAGTTTTGCCGAATACGGATATTGAAGGTGCGGCTTGCGTTGCTGAAAGGATCGCTCAACAGGTGCGGGGTTTGCAGATACCTCACGCGCAGTCTGGTGTCAGCGAATATGTCACGCTGAGTTTGGGTGTGGCTTGCTGCATTCCGGCGCCGATGTCGCAGCCTGCGACGTTAATTGCGATCGCCGATGAGTCGCTGTATCGCGCGAAAGCTGCTGGGCGCGATCGGGTTTCGGTTGCCGCATTTCTAGGATAATATAATAGTTAAAGGAGGTCGCGCCATGACACTAATATTAGATAAGCCCAAAGACCAACGGTTAACTCACTCCGGGATTGATTGGCAACAATTCAAACTAATCGAACAGGGATTCTCCGACTCCCCCGGCATTAGACTGTTTTATTTCAAAGGCGAGGTAGAAATTTTGGCAGTTTCGCAAGAACACGAATCATTCAGCAGGACGATCGCAGGTCTGCTGATGGACTACTTTGTGGAAAAAGACATCGAGTTTAACCCTTTGGGTAGCTTTACTCAAGAGAAAGGACAGGAAGTCTCAGTACAAGCTGATGAATCTTTTTTAATTGGAAAATCAACAGGTAAAACCCCCGATCTTGCCATCGAAGTAGTATTTACCAGTGGGGGAGAGAGCAAATTGAATCGCTACCAAGCCTTGGGAGTCCCCGAAGTTTGGTTTTGGGAGGATGGATTATTTGGTCTGTATCATTTGCGATCGCACGGCTATGAAAAAATTGCCCAAAGCGAAGTTCTGCCAGACTTAGATATTAATTTATTGTCTCGGTGCTTGCTGATGGCTTCTAGGATTGAAGCGGTTAAGGAGTTTCGGCGCGGGATTTCTGGGGTTTAGAGGAAAAGTTGACCAAGAATTCTTATTTTCGTAAAAAATTTAAAATCTTATTGCCATGTCAGAACAACAGCCCAATCCCGCAGAATTCAGCAGCTTTGCCGATTGGTGCTTGCACAAAAAAAGCCTTTCTCCCGAAGCCAGACATACTGTTGAAATGTTGTTAAATTATGCTGGGAATTCTGATATTAATGAAGCGAACCGCATACTGTCAAGTAGGAAAAAGAAGAAGCTATCGCTGGGCAACAATCAAATATCAGACCTTACGCCACTGCAATCTCTGACTAATGTGACTAAGCTGAATCTGGACAACAATCAAATATCAGACCTTACGCCACTGCAATTTCTGACTAATTTGACTAAGCTGTCTATGTGCAACAATCAAATATCAGACCTTACGCCACTGCAATCTCTGACTAATTTGACTAGGCTGTATTTGTACCGCAATCAAATATCAGACATCACACCACTGCAATCTCTGACTCATTTGACTGAGTTGAATCTGGACAACAATCAAATATCAGACATCACACCACTGCAATCTCTGACTCATTTGACTGAGTTGAATCTGAGCTACAATCAAATATCAGACATCACACTCCTGCAATCTCTGACTCATTTGGCTCATCTCGATCTGATGGGCAATCAAATATCAGACATCACATCGCTACAATCTCTGAAAAATTTGACTTATCTGAATCTGGACTCCAATCGAATATCAGACATCATACTGCTGCAATCTCTGACTAATTTGACTTCTTTGTATGTAAACTTTACACCTGAACAGAAGGCTCTCATAGAAGCCTATGAGAATTCGTGGGGAACTCTTGCCCACTCTACGGAACCCATCTCTTACCGCAAAGCCGCAGCCGCCCTTAAAGCTGGCTACGAACTCCTCGGTGTAGAAGCCCCTGAAATCACTTTTTGCAGTGGCCCTCACTCTGCATTAGTACAATTACCCATGTTGAAAAAATCTAATAATAATGATTTGATCGATCGACTTAAAAAACAAGTAAAAGATCCACTATTACCTTTGACATTCACAACAGAATTCCAGCAGCTATCTTCTTCATATTTTCTTAGATGGGAGGAACAGCTTAAACAACAATTAAGAGCAGATTTTTCTAACTATAAGAACCACTTAATGTCGATAGTTAATCCGAGATATGCCGTTGATGCTGTCACTGTTGCTGAATTTTGTGTTTCTGCCTTGGGCATTGTTTTGAAGCCAGAGGCACAAAAAGCTTTGGAATGCCTCAAACAGATTTTAGTAGAATGTGGCTGGATTTTGACGTTTGAGAATGTCTGCTATGTGTGCGATCGCCCAACCAAACTCTCCCTCGACAGCGAGTACCGCCTCCACGCAGAAGGGGAAAGCGCGATCGCATTTAGCGACGGTTACAAACTCTACTCCTACCACGGCGTAACTTTGCCCGAAAAATACGGACAAATTCACCCCAATCAATGGGAAGCTACCTGGATTTTAGAAGAAGAAAATGCCGAACTCAGGCGAGTGTTAATTCAAGGAATTGGTTACGATCGAATTTGCCAAGAATTGCAAGCAACAGATTTAGATACTTGGCAAGAATACACGCTGCTAAGAATCGATGCTGATATTGATGGCTTCGATACCGATGAAAAAGAGCCAATTTATTTGTTAAAAATGACTTGTCCGAGCACCGGATTCATTCATGCTTTGCGAGTTCCGCCCGATATACAATCTGCAAGGGAAGCAATTCGTTGGGTGAATTGGGATGTCGATTATGAGGAGTTTTCGGTGCAAACTTGAAGTTTTGGGGAAGTTAGAAACCTCGTTGATAAGAGTCGGCGGTTGAAACCGCATCTATACAAACAATGTCCGAGCGAGCGAGGGACTGAAGACTAATCTTTGTATTCTTTCATTTGCTGGCGAATGGCTGCCTCAATCTTAGTATCGAAATCCGGATCTCCCACTTTCGTGATGATTGAATTCGATCGCTCTTTCCGCCTGTCTAAGTAAGCTTGCAGTGCTGCTTTATCCCCGCGATTTTTCAGGAAATAACGCTTCAATTCTCGATCGCCCATTGCAGTATAATCTACTTGGCTCATTGTAAATTAACCGTAATTCATGTAGGGGCGGGTTTCACCAACAATCTTTCATTCACACCGACAATATCTATAAACCCGCCCCCACCCAGGCGACTTTCTCGAAACTGGCATCAATTATAGCATTTCTATTGTCGATCGCACTTTCACCCTCGAACCTAACCCCTGTCAGTACAGCAAACAGTTATGGAATATGGTCGATCGATCGCCATTGACGTTCCTGTATTACCAATGTAGTATATAATTACGGTAGAAAAGCCCGATCGACTTACCAAAACCAGCAAACAAAATTAATAAAAACCTATGCAACCAATCCGACAAGGCGACGTAATTCTCACCCCCGTACCGCAAATCCAAGGTGACAAAAAACCTCATCTCACCCTCGCCGAAGGTGAAGTCACCGGACATTCTCACCAGATTATTGAGGGGCAAGCTGAACTGTACGAAAAAGACGGCACCCTGTACTTGCGAGTGCTTTCGCCGACAGCTTTATTGAGTCACGAAGAGCACAAAGCGATCGCAATTCCTGAAGGTAATTGGATGGTGCGGATTCAGCGCGAATACGAACCCCAAGGCTGGAGGTATGTCGCAGACTAAGGTTAAAAAACTCACGCCAGCACAAGAGGCTCTGATTCGAGTTTATCGCGACAAGTGGAAGGCGATCGCACTTTCGACTGGCCCGATCGATCGCTCTCAAGCTGCGGAAACTATTACATTAGCTTACAGGGCGATCGGCAAACCAGCACCGGAAATCATTTTTTGCGATCGTCCCTACCAAGCCGCTAACATCATCGCCAGCCACGCAGACAAGCCCAGGAGTCACCTGCGGAGCCAATTAGAGAGCAAACTTCGCAGCGAACTTGAAAAACAACTGCTGACTTGTCTGCGCGGACAACTAGAAAACCAGCTAAAACGTCAACTGCAAAATCAACTCGAAAATGAACTTTACACCCAACTGCAAAGCCAACTGTGGAGTCCCCTGCGCGATCATTTAGCGATGGAAATAGCGAGCAAATTGCCGATCGATTTAAGGGGACAGCGGGCCCGGTATTTGCACTACACCCATCTCAACAAACAACTAGATAATTGCATTCAACCGGAATTGTGGGCTAGTGGCGGGAGTTTGTTAGATTTTTGCATTTCCGTGTTGAATTGCGCGCACTCCTACGGCAATATCTGGACAATTTTTCAATCGCTTGTCAAGACTTGCGGCTGGATTTTTCCCTATGACAAAGTTTGTGTAGTGTGCGAAAAGCCGATCGCACTTTCCGCAGACAACAACCACCGCTTGCACGCCGGAAGCAGCACCCGCCGTACAATTTGCCGACGGTTTTGCGATTTACGCCTATCACGGCGTGATTTTACCCGAATGGTACGGCAGGCTGCAACCGCACGAGTGGCAGTCTAAATGGCTGTTGAAGGAGCACAACGCAGAGGTTCGGCGAGCCTTAATTCAGGGCATCGGGTGCGATCGTATTTGTCAAGAACTAGCAGCCACAGAGTTAGACACTTGGCAGGAATATACCCTGTTAAAAATGGATTTTGAGGACGATTTCGACGCCGATGGGATGCCATTACCAGTTTTTTTGTTAAAGATGACCTGTCCGAGTACCGGGTTTGTTCATGCGCTGCGAGTTCCTCCAAATGTGACCTCTGCACAAGAAGCAATTCGTTGGGTAAACTGGGGAATTGAACCGGAGGAGTTTTCGGTGCAAACTTGAATATTTCTCTTTACCTAAAAGTCAGTTAGTTCGTCCTTATGAAAGCCCGCCAGGGGTTTAAACCCACGGGGCTTTTAGCTAAAGTCCGTTTTAACGGACTGGTAGTATTAAAACACCCCACAAATTAACAGCCACTATTTTATGAAATTGCGCTCTTACTCTCCTTAATTTATGTTTAAAATCAGTCCGTTGAAACCGACTTTCGCTATGTATGAAGCAGGGGTTTAAACCCCTGCCGGATAGTGCCGCAGTCGCGTAGAAAGTTGATACTAACGAATGAAAATTAAATAACTTACAGTTTTTATTGTTCTTGTGAGATGGGCGTCCCGCCCGTCCTTTCTAGACGGGCGGGACGCCCATCCCACAAATATGTGTAAATTATTTAATTCGCGATGCTTACCTGGAGCTCACTGGCAATTAAATATCAGACATCAAACCGGAAACATCTCATTTTAACAAAAATCATTTTTTACAGTGCAAGCTGTCACCAGCTCGCGACAGCACTACAAAAGTAAAACTGAGATGCTCCATAGGACGACCGACCTGATATAATCAATTAAAAATTAATACCCTTGCCATTAGATCATGACTAGCCCTACTGCAACTCTTTTGATTTCCTGTCCCGATCGCAAAGGGCTTGTCGCCTTACTTGCTAATTTTATCGCTTCCCATAATGGCAATATTATCCACGCGGATCACCATACTGATTTTACCGCAGGATTATTTTTAAGTCGTCTAGAATGGCAATTAGACGGTTTTGACTTAAGCATCGAAGACATGACAGATGCTTTTAGTGAACTTGCCAAGGATTTACAAGCAAATTGGCAATTACATTTCTCTGAGGAAGTTCGACGGATTGCGCTTTGGGTAAGCCGCCAAGATCATTGCTTGTTAGATTTGATTTGGCGAGAACGCTCTAAAGAAATGCCTGGGAAAATCCCCCTGATTATCAGTAACCATGAAAAGTTAAAGCCCATTGCCGAACAATATGGTATCGATTTTGAGTATATTCCCATTAATAAAGAGAACAAGGCTATTCAAGAAGCACAACAGTTAGATACTCTCAAAAAATATAACATTGATTTAGTAGTCTTAGCAAAATATATGCAGATTTTGAGTCAAGATTTTATGAGTAAATTCCCCAATGTGATTAATATTCACCATTCATTTTTACCCGCGTTTGTGGGGGCAAATCCCTACGAAAGGGCTTATGAAAGAGGAGTGAAAATTATTGGTGCCACTGCCCATTATGTGACGCCCGATTTAGATGCTGGCCCGATTATTGAGCAAGATGTTGTGCGGGTGAGTCACCGCGATGAAGTGTCGGACTTGGTTCGGAAAGGTAAAGATTTAGAACGGATTGTTTTGGCAAGGGCGGTTCGATATCATTTACAAAATCGTGTTTTGGTTTATGGCAATCGCACTGTTGTTTTTGCTTGAATTTTTAATTTGATTGGCTAGTGCGTTGCTCTAATTTTGGGGACGGGCAAGATGCCCATCCCACAACAAAAATGTGAGATAGGCATCTTGCCTGTCCAGCTATTTTTATAAGACGGATAATAAGCAATCCTGGAAAGATGCGAGGTGCCTGAAATAGCTCCTCGCATTTGATTAATCTCACGAGATTACCAGAAATAATTGATTGAAAGCGTCTCCGTTTTAGGGAGAAATTAAAATCAGACGATTCATTGCTCCAATCCTCGGACTTCCAGGTAGAGGTTGCTGTCAACTGTCAACTGTCAACTGTCAACTGTCAACTGAATGAAATCCGGGCGGATAATGTTTCGGCGTAAGCGCGATCGATCAATTGGCGAGCAACCGTCTGAATTCCGGTATGCTCGTAATAATTGGTAGTCATGTCCAAAAACGCGGCGACATAATCCAATTTGTCATCGGTAACATCGACGTATTGCTTGAGATTGCCTAAAACTGTGGCGGGAGTTAAGCCGCGAGATACCACTAAATTGTTCATCCAACCTTGGGCTGAGGCGAAGGTTGCTGTCACGAATCCGAATTTTTGGGCATTGTTGGCGCCGGGAATTAGGTTGCTGATGTTTTGAAAGGTTGAGTTTTGCTGCAAGGTTCCAGGATTTAAGCTGCTTAGGGTATTTTGCGCTACTTTGATAAAGTCCGGGCCGAGGGGAATTAAGCCATCAGCGCATACTAATGCAGCCATCCGCATTAGAGATTCGCTTTTGTATTCTGATAAGTAATTGGCAAAGCTTCCCACGTTGTCAAGGGAAATTTTGTTGAGTTTGCAGAAGACGATGAGCTCGATCGCCACTTTGACGCATAAGTCGATCGTTTGAGTGGTGTCAGCCTTGGGAGTCAGGCGGCTCATAAACGACAGAAAGCCGATTTTTTCGCCGATTTTATTCGCCATAGCAGTCGCTCCTAAGGCACTGTCAGCGCTGTCTGCAAGCTGGTAAAGCTTGACTGCGCCTTGATAGGGTTCGTTGGAGTTGGCGTAAAGCTCGATCGCCCGGGCGCGAATTTTTTCCACTAAAGCGCGATCGGTTTCCCCTGTGAGCGATCGAATAGTATTATCAAAACCAGATAAATTATTCCATTCTCCCGGAACCACAAAATCCAGGGATTTGAGCATCATCACAGTAATCCCAGAATCCGGCAAATTATCAACCAATTCCACAATTGACTTGCTCACAACAAACTCCTAAATAACCATATTTGATAGTGTTCTTCCAAATACTCCAACTTCGACAAATCCGATTCCAGATTTCCCGGCCATCTCATCTGAGATCTAATGCTAATAGTCAGATTGGTTCGTAGTGAGGACTTTAGTCCGCATCCAAGAAAGGACAGATTGGTTTGTAGTGAGGAATGCGAGTCCGCATCCAAGAAAGGACTAAAGTCCTCACTACGAACCTTGTAAAGTTTCCTTATATCAAATAAGTAAAAATGACCCAAGTGTGTTAAAATCGATAGCGCTAAATCGAAAACAATAAAATATGACTGTTGCAGTTAACAAAACTCCGGGATTAGCATCGCGTTTAGTAAATGGCGTACTCTCCATCAAACCTTTGGCCGCTCTAGCCAAGCACCAAGCGCGGGAAATGATGATAAACAGAGCCGAAAAAATCGGAGTGCATTGGCGAGAAGAAGCGCAAACACTTTTGTCCCGGAATTGGGATGCAGAATTGCTCAGCGTAGAAAATCCCGATTTGGTTTACCCGAAATATTATCTAACTTCATTCCACGCTTACGAAAAAGGTAATATGAGTTGGGAAGCTGCCACAGAAGTTGAAGTTGCAGCCCGTGCAGTTCATGCGGGAATTTGGCCAGAAGCGGGTGCAGAAGGCGATGCTAAACTCCGCGCTAGCTATCACGAAATCGTCAAAGCTCAAATTTCCCAAACACCGCAAGATATTGTCGATTTGGGATGCAGTGTGGGAATGAGTACGTTTGCGCTTGGGGATGTTTACCCGGAAGCAAAGATGACTGGGGTGGATTTGTCGCCTTATTTTTTGTCGGTTGCTCAATACCGTTCACAACAGCGAGAAGCGGAATTTTCTAATCAAAAATCTCCGACTTGGGTGCACGCTGCTGCTGAATCTACTGGTTTACCTGCGGCTTCTTTTGATTTAGTTTCTATTTGTTTAGTTTGTCACGAACTGCCACAAAAAGCAAGTAAGGAAGTATTTCGGGAAGCGAGGCGTTTGCTGCGCTCTGGCGGACATTTGACAATTATGGATATGAATCCTCAGTCGGAAGTTTATGCCAAAATGCCTCCTTATATTTTGACTTTGCTCAAGAGTACGGAGCCTTATTTGGATCAGTATTTTGGGTTGGATATTGAGCAGGCTTTGGTTGATTCGGGTTTTGCGGTGCCGACAATCACTTGCAATACTCTCAGACATCGGACTATTGTTGCTCAAGCAATATAGCGGTTTTTAGTTGACTGTATTTGAGATGCTTGGGTAGGACACGGCAGTGCTGTGTCCCTACTGTATTTTAATGTCAAAAATGTTGCGGTCAATGAGGCTCTAAAACTGGATGCGATCGCAAATGTGGTAGAATTAATACTTAGACAGCAGTCTTAGTTAGATCGTGTTGAGAGAAACCTAAAAAAAGGATATCATCATGAACCCGACAGCCCCCCCTCAAAAGGTCATTGATTGTTTGCAGGTTATTTTGGATGCCACAGCCTCAAAAAATTACGAGCTGTTTACCACGGTGGGCGATGCAGACTACAAAACGGGAATTGCACAAGAAATGTTCGATAATGTTAGCGATGAACTCGGTTCCCGCCTGCAAAACGGATATTCAATTAGTTATTTTGGTGAGTTGACACAAGATGGTTTTCAGATTTATTTGTGGAAGCTGAGTTTTGCAGATGGTGGAGATGAATTTGTGGCACGCATGACTATGAATGGAGACAAGGTTGCTGGGATTTTCATAGCATGATGTCAGATCCAGGTTGGTAGTGAGGACTTCAGTCCTCAGAAAACATAAAACTATGAGGACTGAAGTCCTCACTACCAACTTATTGGCACCCTTAAATTTATGTGATCTTGACAAATTCAAGCGCGGCAATTAGGTTTTAATAGAGAGTTGTTGTCATACATAGAATTATGGTACAGGTCAAAATATCCGGCTTGAGAGAGCATCTCCATCCCATTAAGCCCCAACTCTCTGATGTCATTAATTCCTGTGTCGTAGATGCACTCCAATATCCACCGGATAAACGTTCACATCGATTCTTTCTGTTCGACTCCTCTGATTTCTTTTATCCTACAGCGCGCACAGAACGTTACACTATCATTGAGGTGAGCATGATTGAAGGACGCAGTGTCGAAATGAAAAAGCAGTTGATGCGTTTATTGTTTGAGCGATTACAGCCGTTTGGAATTTCCACACAGGATTTAGAAATCACGATTTTTGAGAATCCGAAACACAATTGGGGTTTTCGAGGCTTACCGGGTGACGAACATCAACTCAATTATAAAATCGAAGTGTAGCCGATCGCTCTTAACTTACAACAAAGCGGTCGATCGACTGTAAAGCTCGATCGACCGCCAATCTCTCCCCTCAGTGAAAAAAGCAACTTCCGCCCTCATCCACCCCTCAACTGCTTGACCAAGTGAACTAACTCTGGTAAAATTAGCTTTTCCACAGCTAGTTTCACGCCATTACTAGATCCAGGAAGAGAAAAGACTAACTTGCCTTGATACACGCCTGCAACAGCGCGAGATGCGATCGCCCTAGAACCAATTTCTTGATAGCTCAAAAACCGAAATATCTCGCCAAATCCAGGTAAAATCCTGTCGAGCAAACTCTCCATCACATCGTAGGTAGTATCTCGTGGAGAAATACCCGTCCCGCCACTCAAAACTATCGCATCCACATCTTCGCGCTGGGCAAGCGCCTGCATTTGCAATACAATTTTTGCAGCATCATCTTTAACAACAGTGTAAGCTACCACAGAGTGACCTGCATCTTTTAGCAATTTTTTCGTTAACAAACCGCTATTGTCTGTGTCAGCAGAGCGCGTATCGCTAACAGTCATGATAGCGCAATTTACGGTTATTTTAGATAAATCGGGGTGAGGAATTTGCGTCATTGTTTCTTGTCGTAAGTAATCGGCAACCAGCAATCGGCTATCGGCCAATTACCAATTACCAACTACCAATTATTAACTATCTATTATGCCTTGCTAAATCCTAAGCCGTTTGCTTCCGAGTAGCGTTCCATGAAACGCATAAAGCGTTCCCAGTCAGCGGCACTTTTCATCAGATAAAGAGCTTCTAAACCCGCAGGTTGACCATTGATGAACTTAGCCTTAACTTCGCGAGTCAGAAGTTCGCCTTCTTCGTCGATCATGTACATTCCAGTAATGTCTTGGGTACTATCGTTGCTGAGAGATTTCGGATTTTCAAAGATAAATGTGGCAGTGCCTTGAGCTCCGCTTTTAGAACGAGTTAGGCGGACTTCGGGTACAGTATCTTCGTCTATACCCCGGGAGAATTGAATTTTAGCCATAATCTGAGAGTGGAACCTTAAAGATTGCTGAATTTCTTAATATTTTTATCATAAAACGATTTGGACGCTCGGAAAGCAAGACTTGCGGAGATTGTCCGATGGGGATCGGAGGAGAGGGGCTATTTTTTAGGTACGTAGTTGCCTGAGCCCTGGCTCTCTCCTTCACTATTCGCTGTTTTGCTATCTTCGTTTTTTCCGATATCCCCAAAGAGCGCTGAAGCGCAACTACGTACCAAAGAGAGCGCCCAAGCGCAACTACGTACCTTTAGACGATGTAGGGAGAGTTAATGGGCTCTGCGCGGTTTGTGGCTACCAGAGTTTGGTAGACGAGGGCGGATATCTCGGCGCGCGTGATGTCGCGGGCGGGGGAAAGCTTGTCGCGGGCGGGATAGTTGACTACGATTTTGCGCTCTGTGGCGGTGGCGATGGAGTCGGTGGAAAAACTGGGAATTAAAGCCCGATCGGCATAAACGCTCAAAGAATTAGGATTGCCGCCCGCCAACTGCAAGCCGTTTACCAATGATACGATCGCCTGAGCTCTAGTCAAATTCTGTTCCGGGCGAAACGTGCTGTCGGGATATCCAACCAAAAACCCGCCTCGATTCGCTTTGACGATCGCACTTTGGGCCCAAAAATCTGCCGCCACATCCTTAAAAACCGTCGCCTCACGGCGCGGCGCCAACTGAAACGCCCTCGCCAACAACGCCGCATACTGAGCTCTAGTTAAACTCTCATCAGGTTTAAAAGTGCCGTCGGGAAACCCGTTAATAATATTCATCTTAGCGAGGCGATCGATAAAATCCTTAGCCCAGTGAGTGCTGATATCGCTAAACTTTACACCTCCAGGTGTCGGAGTTGGTGTCGGAGTCGGAGTTGGAGTCGGAGTTGGAGTTGGAGTTGGCGTCACATTTCCCAACTCAAATAAACCTTTTACCCGCGAAGGATTGAGCTGATTTCCCAGGGCAAAAATCTTAGCTGTAGTAGCATTTTGCAAATCAAATTCGCCATTGTTAGCAAAAATATTTCCCCCTAAATCTTGAGCCGTACCAAGATCTGGCAGAGATTTTTCCACCGCAGTCAAACCATCTTCGGTATTTTTTTCAATGCGATTCTTCCGCACAACCGGCTTAGAGCTCCCCGTTAAAACGATACCGGAGCGATTGGCGACAATTTGGTTGTCAACAATCAAAGGAGCCGATTGAGCTTGTAGAGAAATGCCGAAACCGGTATTTTGAAAAAGATTGCGCCGCAGCACACCTTTAGCACTTCCAGCCATAATTACCCCAGCCGCTGAGTTTTCCAGAAATATGTTGTCTAGAATCCCAGGATTAGCAGTACCTGTAGCAAAAATACCTTCGCGCTTACAAAGCGTAAAAGTGCAGTTGGCCACAGTAGGAGAAGTTGACTCCATCCAGACTCCGGTACCGCGAATATCTAGATTGGTGACAGTTACTCCCCGCAATTCCGCATCAGTTGCTAGCAGTAGAGTGATATTTTGACTCGCAGCGGTGGGACTGACAAATTTGCCGCTTCCTTGAATTAGAGTACCGCTTCCTTTGTTGGATTCATTACCGATAACTTTGACTCCAGAGGGAATGTCTAAGGGAAATTGTTCGCCGCTGGCTGCGCTGTAAGTTCCCGCTGTTAGCTGAATAACTGTTCCTGATGCAGCGCGACTGATTGCGCGGGCGATCGTTTTGAATGGGGCTGATTGGCTGCCGGCTGCGGAATCGCTGCCTGTTTGGGGGTTAACGTAAAGTGTTGCCATGTTTTTGCTGTATGGATAATTTGCGATCGACTTTTAGGCAATTTTCATTCTGTACGAATTTGACTGCGGATATATATTTAGCTTTGATTGGGAAGACAGCCATAGGGGATGACAACCCCTGGGGGATTGCCCCTACAAAATACTTGATTTCTCGTTACCAGAAATAGCAAATCCCCGACTGCTTAAAGAAGTCGGGGTTCTGGGTATTCTATTTCAATCGCAGACAGTCGAGATTCCCTGCCCAAAAACCTTTACCGCTTCAGCCAAATCAGTTTCGCCCATCAAAATGCAGCGTTTTAGCAAATCAATATCCAGGGTTTCCAATCCTGACAATTCACTCTGAATTACTTCTTCATATCCATCTTCGCGGAGGTGATACAACCGCAAAGTACCATCCTCCCAAAACCAGATTTCTGGCACACCCAAAGCCCGATATTTTGGCAACTTGCTCAATCCACCGCTAGTATAAACTACCTCGATAGACAAATCGGGAATCAACTTAGGTAGCCCCAAACAAAACGATTTATCAGCTTGGGTTGAAACTTCTCCCGTTTTCTCCTGCGTCATTGAACCAGAAGGGTAAAACCTAAGGCCTTGCGCCAGCAAAAAAGTTGTCACCAAGTAACCAATAATTTCCGAAAAATTTTCGTGTTGGAATCCCGGCATTATAATTTCGATCGCACCTGCAAAAAAAGACAATTTTACCCCAGGGGAATCTTCGGAGCCCTTCTGGATTAACTTGAATTGCTCCCAGGTGCCATTGAGCACCACTCGCCCATCGAGAATTTCGCGATCGAGAACTTGTGTCATTGAACCGCACCATTATCTCCATATGGGAATTATAACTGATATCATCTCCGTTCTCAAGAACAGGCTTTCCGGCCTGTTCCACAAATAATTAGTTTTCTTGTGGGGTAGGCCCCTGAGCCCGCCCGCTTCAACTCAAGAGGTTAATTTGGCAATGCAAGATGTTTGCAAAACTACTAAAAGTTGATTCTCAAAAACCGCACAACTCGTCATTGTTTGTGCTAAAATAGGAACTTTCCCTTGTTTGAGAGAAAGTATAGCTTCCGGTGTAGAATCAAAGTCTTCGATCCAGCCGTAATCCTCTACATACTTAAGAGTTAAGGCATTGCGATCGAGCATCCAAAAATCAATCCCATACTTGTTAATGAAGCTTAGCAATACGGGTTTATCAGCCGTATATTGAGCGCGAATTAAATCGCTTGCTCGCTGCTGAAATCCGCTGTAGTAGCCTTTCTGATACGGCACTGCATATTCCTTTCCCACCAAAACCGAACGCTGGCTAAACGTTGGCAGATTATCGGCTTCTGGGGCGATCGAAGCAATCACAATATCTTGAGGTTGTTGCTGAAAAAATTTGTACAAAGCGGGCATTTTACCTTCTACATACCCGACTGTGGGAAATTTTTCCACTAAGCATGGATAAAGCACAACTGCGATCGCAATTATCACCATTGTAATTAGTGCAACTAGATTTTTTAACTTAAATTTTGTTTCGGTTGTTGATGCCCAGTTACCGACGCCATCGATAATTAACGTCAGGGCGATCGCACTTATAAACACAACAATAAACCTCAAGCTATACGCAGTATAGCGTCCAGGCTGATAAAGCTTAAAAATGGTAGCGTGAGCGGCAAAAAACATCGCCAAGGATGCTAAAAATAGCTGAAGCAACAGCCAGATTTTGCTATTAATCCGACTCGCTAACGGAAAAGCCGATCGCCTCCACAGCAACAGCGGCAAAAACAGCCCCACACAGTGAGTTACAGGCGTAAACAGCGACTTGGGAAACATCCCGCTACCCCTACCAGTCAGCCAATAATCTACCGGATTTGGACGAAAAAAAGCATTTCTGCCGTCGGCTGCAAATACGCCCATTTGCTTAGCTTCTGCTGCGGTATAAGTCGGGCCAAATTCCGATTTATCCAAGGCATAGGGCAGCATTACTAAAAAGATTATACCCAAACCTGTACTGCAAAATAGGTAGTTTGTGCGATCGCCCGACAAGCGCAAACGGCCGTTTTTCCAGCTTACCAGCCGCAAAACTAACACGCCAGCAGCAACCAAGGCGTAGGGAGGGTAGAATAATCCGATTAGGGCGATCGTCCCCAAACAGGGCAGCAACGAACTCCGCGACAAATAATATAAAAAACCGAGAAATATCGGATAGATAAAAGCTCTGGGCGTTGTGGAAGCCAAATCATCCGTCATCCACATATGCTGATTTAGTAGCAAAGATGCGATAAATCCAGTCAGCGGCACTGGCAGCATTTCCAAGCAAAGCCCAAAACAGTAATAGGTGGAGATTAAGCCGAGAAATAGCGGCAATATTTTGTGAAAAAATAGCGGGTGAATGCCGATGGTTGCAGCTATTTTGTAGAGCGTGGTGTATCCGGCGGGGGCGACTGATTGAAAGTAGTTAGCAATGAAATCGTTGGGGAACAATTGTCGATCGACAAACCGCATCATCCAGAAAACGTGCTGTCTCGCATCGTCTTGCACCACATACTCGGCGCTGAAAGCTTGAGCAATTCCTAAAACACCATAAACTGCGGCAAATGTCAAGCTCAGCATCAACCAGAATATTGTGCGCGATCGGGATTTTTCATCCACAGTCGCCGTCAGAAACTTGTGTAAGCGGGCAATTAATACCATTTGAGATTTGAGATTGGGAAAGAATGTGAAGGACGCACAACACGAACCAGTTTACCTTGCAAAGATTATGCTACTGTAATCGAAATGTGAATTCGGTTAACGAGTGCTTCCCAATCGCGATCGTTTTTACAGTAGCCACGGTTTCAACCGCCGAGTCTTATGGTGGCATATTGCCTCAGTAATGGTGCCCGTTGCGTAAATCCTATTAATTAACCGAATTACTGCGGCTGAATCCCGTTGAGAAACTCCGTTCTTGCCTCAATTATTGAAGGCATCAAAACGCACCGTACCAGCAATTCTAAATCCAACTCCGGCAAAAACTCACTTCTTAAAACTTGCTCGTAATCATCGTCGCGCAGCCGATAGATAGCCAACTGATTATTTGCCCAAAACCAAACTTCTGGGATGCGAAGTCGCAGATATTTAGTTAGTTTATTTGTGCTACCGCTAGAAATCGTCACTTCCACGGCTAAATCGGGATGCTCTTTCCTTGAACCTATATAATAAGACTCGTCAGGTTCAAAGGATACGTCTTTTGCCTGGTTTCTGCGAGTTGCACTCCCTACAGGAATGAAATTAATCCCTTTCTCAAAAAAGTAAAGTCCTATAAATATAGCCAAAACACTTTTTATCTGTTCGTGGTCTTCGCCTAGCGTCATAAACTGCACACACCCATCTAAATAAGTTATTCGCAAGCCTGGGGCATTTTCTATTAAGGTTTGTAGCGCCTCAAATTGCTCCCAAGTATAATAACCGGGTAAGGTAAAGCGTTCTTCTTTAACAATTGTTATTGGTTCTGAAACTTGTACGACCATGGGCGCAATGCTCCGAATAAAAATCAGTAGCCCTGCCTTAGTATAACCTAAATAGGGACTATTCATCAAAGTTAATTTGACGGTCAAATATTACTGCGATGATTCTGGGCGATCGCATATTGCCTCAGTACAGGTGAAATTGTGTAAAAATTTGCTTGTTGTTCAATCAAACAACGCCGGGATAAAGATTGCAGCGCATTTACCAAATCTGATGGGGGAATTCGGCTATTTTCTAGCAATTGGGTGAGGTTTATTGTATCGCTTGCTTTCGCCAACCAGGAGAGGACTTGTTTTTCTAGTTCGGATAGGCGATCGCACTTCTGCTGTAAAACATCTTTCAAATCTTCGGGTAACAATATAGTATCATCTGGTAATAACTCTGTGACGCATCCGCCCAACTCTTGAATCAGAGTCGCGACGCTTTTTAACCAGAGGAGATTGCCTTGGTAGCGCTGAATCAATGCTGAGTAGTTGTCGATGTCTGCTAATCCATAATCTCTGAGGATTTCCCGTGCGGCGTAGAGGTAAGACAATTGAGCTGGGAGGCATTGTTGATATGGGAAAAATTGAAGTAGGAAAGTGTAAAATATATGATGATGGTAATTTCAGATAGCCTGATTGTTGTTGTGCGCTGGGGCTGCGAGCCAGCGCCCTTCTTATTTTTTCAAACCAGAGCGATCGCCCTTTCCGACATATTCCCTTAACCCTCGCGTCACCCCAACCTCTTTTTCCACCGACAATCCGACGATCGATTTCCACCATCTCAAAGGGCACTGATTGCAGACTCTTAGCGTGAAGCGTAGCTATCCCGTAGGGATCTCGCCACAGCGAAAAAGGGATCTCGCCCTATGCGCTACAATAAACGTAAAGCTCATGATTAGTCTTTCAAAAATTAACATGATAAACATAGACTTACCGCCATCTGATCCATTCACAAACCTCAAAGTGACGCTCCTGCTAGAAGCACTGACATCCGGGCAAGTTGTGGCATCTGTCAGAGAGTTTCCAGACTGTCGAGTGAAAGCAGAAACACGAGAAATGGCGATCGCCCAAATTCAAGCTACCTTTTTAGAACGGCTCAAAAATATAGAAGCGATTTCCTGGAACGTGCCAATTCAGGGTTCAGAACCAACCTGGATGAAGTTTGCAGGTGTCTTTAAAGACGATTCCGATTTTGCGGCAATTATGGAATCAATTCGCGCCGAACGAACCTCAGATGATGACTCGGAAGTCGATCCTTCCTATTACTTGTAGAGGCGGCTTAAAGTGTGTCGATATATTCTGGATACCGATTGCGTTTCGCTGATTCTTTACAATCATCCCCAAGTCACCGCTAACGTCGCAAAGCATCAAGTTTCTGTCACGATTGTCACGGTTCAAGAACTCTTTAATGGCTGGATTGGCAGGATTAACGATCCGTCGATGCTGCATAACCTACCTACACTCTATTCAAAACTTTGGACAACTGTAAAATATCTCCAAACTATTGAGGTACTGGATTTTACAGCAGAAGCTGATAGTTGTCTCAAGAAACTGTTAAAAGATCATCCGCCTCTGCGGAAAAATCGCCTGCAAAAAGATATGCGGATTGCAGCCATTGCGTTGTCCGTCGGTGCTACCGTTGTCACCCGCAACCAACGAGACTTTGCTCAAGTTCCCGGCCCTTTCCGACATATTCGCTTAACCCTCGCGTCACCCCAACCTCTTTTTCCACCGACAATCCGATCGATTTCCACCATTTCAAAGGGCGCTGATTGCACACAGGGGCGTGAAGCGCAGCTATCCCGTAGGGATCTCGCCACAGCAAAAAAGTGCGAGATCCCTTTTTTATTGCTCGATCGCCCTATAAAAAGATATTGACGATGATAGTGGAGATTGGGAAAAATACGATCTATGATAGATTTAAGCAATTATTCTCAAAAACCTATGGAATACAATCAAATTATCACGATTGAACCTGGAAAACGCAGCGGCAAGCCGTGTATTCGGGGAATGCGAATTACTGTGTACGATATCCTAGAGTATCTAGCTGGTGGTATGACAGAGGCAGAAGTTCTAGAAGATTTTTCGGAACTCACTTCCCAAGATATCAAAGCTTGCCTTGCCTTTGCTGCTGACCGTGAGAGAAAATTATTTTTGGCATCGATTTGAAACTACTACTGGACGAAAACTTATCAGACGGAATTATTCACAGGATTATCGATCTGTATCCCGATTCCGCTCATGTCAAAACCTTGGCACTTACCAATACTGATGATTCAATTATTTGGGAATATGCTCGTGCGAATAATTTCGTAATTGTTTCCAAGGATTCTGATTTTCATCAACGGAGTTTGCTGTACGGTCATCCACCAAAATTTATCTACCTTCGGATTGGTAACAGTCCAACCTCCAAGATTGTTCAAATATTAAGAGATAATTTTGACATTATAATTCAATTTTGGAATAGCGAAGTAGAAAGCATCTTAGTATTGGCTTAATGGCCCTTTCCGACATATTCGCTTAACCCTCGCGTCACCCCAACCTCTTTTTCCACCGACAATCCGATCGATTTCCACCATTTCAAAGGGCGCTGATTGCAGACTCTTAGCGTGAAGCGTAGCTATCCCGTAGGGCGATCGCCACAGCAAAAAAAGGGCGATTATTCTGAGAACGCGAGTTTAGAGGCTAAACTAGATGTATATAATCTTAAATAAACGATATGCCTCTCAGCGAACTTTTACCTACCGTCAACCAACTATCCCATCAAGATAAACTTCGACTTATTCACTTTCTCCTGCTTGCAGTTGCCAAGGAAGAAGGATGCAGCTTAGAACCTAATGAAGATAGTAATTCAAAAAATGTACTCCTGAATCAACTAGCATCAACCAGCGCAGTTGTATGGTCTCCACAGGCAGATAGTGCAGGAGTTAAAGCATTATCAGAACTTCTAGTTGCCACCCAGGAATCAGCCAATGCTTAATCGTCAAAGATTTGCATTTACAGAACGAATTGATAGCCTTGGCCGTTCGAGCATTCTGCCATATTTGCCCATCACACTCTCCAATGGCAGCAACTCTGTAGAAGTGATGGCATTATTGGATACGGGTGCGAGTGTCAACGTCTTGCCCTATGAGATTGGTCTACAACTAGGGGCAATATGGGAACAGCAAACCGTTCCTATTCAGTTGAGCGGGAATTTGGCTAGCAGCGAGGCCAGGGGATTGGTTCTTTCGGGTACAGTTGCTCAATTTTCGCCGATCTTACTTGCATTTGCCTGGAGTCGATCGACAGATGCGCCGGTAATCCTTGGACACCTCAACTTTTTTGCGGAGTTTAATGTCTGCTTTTTTCGTCATGAGTTAGCTTTTGAGGTTTACCCAATACAGAAATGAAGAGAGGCTGCACAGTCATTGCAATGCGATTTTATGCTTGTGCAAACTGGGATGAGGTAAATTAGTGCGTTGGCGAAGCCGACCTTTGGCATCGCCCTTTCCTACATATTCGCTTAACGCTCGTGTCACCCCAACCTCTTTTTCCACCGACAATCCGATCGATTTCCACCATCTCAAAGGGCACTGATTGCAGACTCTTAGCGTGAAGCGTAGCTATCCCGTAGGGATCTCGCCCTTTCTGACATATATTGCTTAATTTGACACTAATGCTCTAGTCCTTAACCCTGACTTAAGAGGACTGAAGTCCTCACTACGAACCAGGTTTGTAGTAAGGACTTCAGTCCTTTCAAATGTTAAGCTGGAAATTACACAAATAGAACTGCAATACCGATCGCGATCGCACCAATCCCCATCACAAAAGACCAGAAACGGTGATAGCTGCTAACCGTCGTACCGCTATCGCTTTCAAGCTGAATCAAATCCATCCAAGGCGCCACACCCCGGCGGAACCAACCCAAAGCACTAACATCCATACCAATCAAACTTTTAACCCGTTTCATCCCAAACAGAAAATTACCAATCGGCCCAAAACGAGAAGCATAATGTAGATACATCATTCCCGTTCTGTCTTGCAATTTCAAATCAGAACCAAACGCATAACCCGCATCACCGCGACCAATTAATTCGCCTTGTAGTTTCGCAGGTTGACCGCGTAAAGGACTAGCATAAGGGTCAGACATTAAAGTTAAAACATCCAACTCTTCTGCTTGTGCGTAATTCGGGAACATCACCAAAGCTTTGATTAAAATTCCCACGCCCAAACCGATTAAAGCACAAGCAACCATCATCATCGGATTCGCAGCCGAGAGGGAAATGCCGATCGCAAAACCCACCGCCAAACCCAGAGTTTCCGCACTGTACAGCAGCAAATCAAAAAAGAAATTTCCGTACAATTTCCGCTTGCTCAAATGGTGACCCTCGCCCACAATCCGACCCATGTCAAACTCAATATCCAAGCCTAATTGTTCCGCATAGGTGCTCAACGCGCGAACTCGCTTACCAGTCAGCGGGTGAGTCGAATTCAACTCCATCCACCAACCCCACGGATTGAACATATCCCACAGAAAAACTCGTCCAATTTTTTCCGGTTTCGACGAAATCCGGTAAGCAGTACCGCTAGATACCGCAGCTTTTGCATCGTAAATGCCTAAAGCGCGAGTTCCTTCTAACAAGCGGCTGGGTTCCGTTGCTCTTTCTCCTTCTTCCAAAATACCGTAAGCAATTTTTACCAAAGCGCGCGATAAAGCGTTGGGGTTTCCGGTAGTTTCGGCGGCAAAATGGTCTGCAAAATATTCTCGTGTCCGCGACAGATACAGCAGCAAATAAGTGCCGGCGATGTAAAAAAAATAAGCCACAGCAGCGACGCTACCTGCCGCACTTCTAGCTTTATCGCCAGCGCTTCGACCGAGGCTTTGAGCTGTAGTGTAAATTAAATAAGTAATCTGCACTAAAGTCGAAGCTAAAGTCATTACTGCAAAGTCCCAATGGACGATGTGACCGAGTTCGTGGGCGTAAACAGTGGCAATTTCATCGTCGTCTAAATAGGTGAAAAGACCTTGACTGACGACTAAGCGAGCGCTGTTAGGAAAGGAACCGTAGGTAAAAGCAGTAGGGTTTTGGTCGTCGATAATTCCTAAACGCGGCTGTTTGAGGTTTTTCTGTTTGCAAACCTTCTGAATAACTTTCGCCGTTTCTGGACTCAGGCTGTCAATTTCTGCTAGGGAAACCCAGCGAGTATTGTAGAGCCAATTTTGAGTTAAGTCCATCAAGTAAGGCGATAGGAAAAAAGCCGCAATGTTAAAAATCAGAGTTATGGGAAGTGCGATCGCCAATCCGGTAACTGGATCGGGGCCGTTGAGAATGAAAACTGAGGCTAAGGATAACACGAACACCATACCAAATAGCATGATGATAGTGGCGCCGGAAGCTAAAACGAGGTTTCCGCCAGTTTTCTGGATCAGTTTAATCCCGGCTTTGGGCGATCGCCCTGCCTTGCGTAAAGGAGCTTGAGATGACATAATATTCTCCTAAGGTTATTGACAAAAGGTAATTACCGTGGGAATTTATCTATACTTCACTGTTTTAACCTGTCACTACGGAGCGCGCTAAGGAGTCTCAACAAAAATATATAATTTCCTGTAAATTGTTAAGATGGAAAACCGCCCGCCCAATTTATTTCCAAAAATCCAATTCCCATTTCAAAACTCAACAATCAAAACTATTTATAGCGGTCATCAGAAAGATGAGGTACGTTGTTGGGCTTGGGCCCTTCTTGGTTTAATTGGTTATATAAGCTGTCAGTTATCCCTCATCTTTTTGAGAAAGGCTATATTTCAAAGTTACAAAAAAGAATTGGTTTCAAGCCGGAACCCTTGTATGGAGAAATTAAAATCAGACAATTCGAGGTCGCCCTCAAGCTGTCAACTGTCAACTGTCAACTGTCAACTGTCAACTGTCAACTGTCAACTGTCAACTGTCAACTGTCAATCAACTGTCAACTGTCAACTGTCAACTGTCAACTGTCAACTGTCAACTGTCAACTGTCAACTGTCAACTGTCAACTGTCAACTGTCAACTGTCAACTGAATGAACGCCATGTCGATTATTGAAATTGCCCAAAAAACGCGCCAAGCTGCTAGGAAATTGGCAGTTTTGTCCGCTGATGCCAAAAATCAAGCGATTGAAGCTATTGCTAAAGCTTTAGAAGCTGCTGCGCCGGATGTTTTGGCGGCGAATGCTGCTGATTGCAAGGCTGCTGAGGCGGATGGCATTGCCAAACCGCTGTACGATCGCCTGAAGTTAGACGAAAGCAAGTTGCAAAGTGCGATCGCGGGTGTGCGCGACGTTGCCAAGCTCCCAGAGGCGATCGGTGTCGTCCAAATTCACCGCGAATTAGACACAGGATTAATTCTGAAGCGCATCACCTGTCCTTTAGGGGTTTTAGGGATTATTTTTGAAGCGCGTCCAGAAGCTTTAATTCAGATAGTATCCTTGGCAATCAAATCCGGCAACGGCGTAATTCTCAAAGGCGGCAAAGAAGCAGTCCGTTCCTGCGAAATCTTGACAAAAGTAATTCGCCAAGCATTAGCAGAAACCGCAGTCAATCCCGAAGTAGTCCAGTTATTAACCACGCGGGAAGAAACAATCGAACTGCTAAAAATGGATGAATATATAGATTTAATTATTCCCAGAGGTTCCAACTCTTTTGTCCAGTTTGTGCAGGATAATACCCGAATTCCTGTGTTGGGACACGCCGACGGAATTTGTCATTTGTATGCAGACAAAGCTGCGGATATCAACAAAGCAGTAGAGATTGCCGTCGATGCCAAAACGCAATATCCCGCCGCGTGTAATGCCATTGAAACTATGTTAGTTCACAGTGCGATCGCGCCCAAATTTCTGCCCATAGTTGCCGAAGCATTGCAACAGAAAAAAGCCGAACTGCGGGGAGACGAAACCACCCGCGAAATCCTGGATATTACCGCAGCCACAGAAACAGATTGGTCTACAGAATATAGTGATTTAATCTTATCAATCAAAATCGTAGACTCTGTAGAAGAGGCAATTAATCACATCAACACTTACGGTTCGAGACACACAGATGTGATTGTCACCGAAGATAGCGAAGCCGCCGAAACATTTTTAAATGGAGTAGATGCGGCCGGAGTTTATCATAATTGTTCGACTCGATTTGCCGATGGTTTCCGCTACGGTTTCGGTGCAGAAGTGGGGATTAGCACGCAGCAAATGCCACCTCGCGGCCCTGTTGGTTTAGAAGGGTTGGTGACGTATAAGTATCGAGTAGTTGGAGATGGTCATATTGCGGCTAGTTATGTGGGGAATGAAGCTAAGGAATTCACTCATCGGGATTTGTAAAAAGTCAATAATCGCGCAGAGTTATCATTAAGAACAGCACAGGATGTGAGAGGGAATTTAGAGCTTGAAATCGCGGCTATATGGTAAAATCACCTGTGCTGTGCTAGGAGTGAAAGTCTAATTGCATTATGGCGAATTTACCAGATGAAACCTTAACAACAATCTCTAACTTGTTGCCTCGCTTGTTTCAAGTGATTAACCTAGCGACGGAAACGGAGTCTAGCTTGTTTGAGCAATATGGCGAGACAGATGAGACGATTGATGAGCTAGAGCAAGTCAGAAATGCAGAGGAAAGGTTAAGGACTTTGTACAATCGCATTTATGGGTTAGTGTTGCAGATAGCTGAGTCTCAACCAGCAGCTAATTCTGCTACACTAAATTTACTGTATCAGTCAATCGAACAGGCAGTCGCTACAGCCTATGCTGTAGAGGCAACAGCTCAAGAAACAAAAAGAAATTGGAACTTATTATGAATAATGAAAAAAAAATTCCTGATGCAGAGACGAGAGCAAAATCAATAGCTCGCTGGCGCGAAGTGAATTTAATGTTGGAAGATTTGAATATGAAGTTGGCGCAGGCTCAGGCTCTAGCAGAAGTCGATTTACAAAATAGCCCGCTTTACGTGCGTCGCCGGGAAAGAGTCAGAAAGCAGTTAGAAGCTTTGAAAGAGCATAAGTTAGCAGAAAAAGCAGGTGAATAAGCGCGATCGCAGTTGGGATGATTTTAAGAGTAGGCTGTTAGACACCCGACTTTAAAAAAAGTCGGGTATCTAGTATTTTTGTGAAGCCGTTTCTTACTTCTTAGTTATACTTTAAGTCAAACTTCTCCGATCATCTATTCCTATGACTCTCATAGAAGATATAGATGATTTAATTAATTGATTTAATCAAATCACAAACCTCTACACCATCAAAGTGCGATCGCCCTCACAGCCAACCAAACTTAGCTACAATAAGCTATACCGTCCCCCGCGACTCCCCAAATCGAACAATCCGCCCTGGTTTATGTCCAACCCTTCCCCCCTAGCCCCAGGTTCCACCCTCGAAAAACGCTACCGCATCATCCGCGAATTAGGCCGCGGCGGCTTCGGGCGGACTTACCTCGCAGAAGATACCAACCGCTACGGCGAACAATGCGTGCTCAAAGAGTTTTCTCCGGTGGTTCACAGCCCGAAAGCGGCCGAATTGTTCGATCGCGAATCGAGTATGCTTTACAGCCTTCAACACCCGCAAATCCCCCGCTTTCGAGAGCTTCTGCGAACTGATATCGGCGGTAGTCAAGCTTTATTTTTAGTGCAAGATTATATCCCTGGTCAAACCTACGAAGAAATACTGATATCGCGCCAGCAACAAGGTAAAAATTTTAGCGAAGCCGAAGTTACTCAACTGCTATTTCAGCTTTTACCAGTTTTAGAATACATCCACTCCAAAAATTTAATTCACCGCGATATCTCGCCGGACAATATTATTCAGCATGATGCTGACAAACTACCATTTTTAATTGATTTCGGTTCTGTCAAACAAATCGCAGCGAGTGCTCTATTTCAGTCTAAGGGACAATCGGATACGGCGATCGGCAAACAGGGATATTCGCCAATGGAACAGATGCGACAGGGTAAAGTGTCTCCGGCTAGCGATTTGTATGCTTTGGCTGTCACCGCTTTAGTCTTGCTGACAGGGAAAAAGCCTCAGAAATTGTACGATGTTAATCAAAAAACTTGGGATTGGCGGGATCGCGTCAGTGTCAGTCAAAACTTAGGGATGGTATTGGATCGGATGTTAGCAGATCGATCAGGCGATCGCTACCAATCTGCAAAAGAAGTCCGTGAAGCACTCAAAGACCCAAAATTATCCCAAATTGGCAGTATAATCTCCCAAATGGTCACAATGAATTTTGTCGGCCGCCCCTTCAAAAACGCCACTCAAACTCCTACCAGCAATCATACTCCTGTCAACCAAAACCCTCAAATTGTTAAAAACACCAATATTTTAAAATTAATTCCTTGGAAAACTGTCGCTAGTTTAAGCGTGGTTTTATTGCCGGGAGTGTTAGCTTTTGGTGCCGTCAAATCTGGTTTTACCCTACCCAAACTGCCTGAATTACCCAAGTTTCCGGAACTTCCACAATTTCCCACAAATACGTCTTTAGATGCAGAAATAGCTAGGCAAGAAAAAATTGGAAAGCGTCGCAAAAATCTCAACATTGACCCAGATATATTCTATCAAAAAGTAGATGAATTATTTTACAATAAATATCCCGAATTACAAGGTCGTACATTGACAGACAAGCCCGAAGATGCAGAAATTAGGCAGAAATGGTGTGAAGTTGCTGAGGATTTTCTGGATAATTTGGAGAAGGGAGGGCAGTTGTAAAATTTAAGATAGAATAAGAGTTATTTAACCACAGAGGGCGCAGAGGGCGCAGAGGGGAGAAAGAAAGAGATACAAGAGAAGGAGAACGGGTGCATCTCATTTTTGCAAATATCTTCGCCCTTTCCAAATTGAAATGCACCCAGGATAACTTTATCTGGTTTAATACAATTTGGTATAGGCAACTTACTTTTAGTTTATTTCACAATGGATTGTATTCAACTTACAGGAATTCGCTGCTACGGCTACACGGGCTACCTACCGGAAGAGCAGGTTTTGGGGCAGTGGTTTGAAGTGGATGTCACTCTCTGGCTAGATTTGTCGAAAGCTGGAAAAAGTGATGATATTGAACATACTCTGGATTACCGCAGTGCCATTACCCTGATTCAAGAGTTAGTCAAAAACTCCAAGTTTTTATTGATCGAACGGTTAGCAGATACGATCGCCCAAGCGCTTTTACAACTACCGTTGGTTGATAAAGTTAAGTTACAACTTTCAAAACCTGCCGCCCCGATTCCTGATTTTGGAGGCAAAATCACTCTAGAAATTACTAGAAGTCATTAGTGATTAGTCATATCATTTCCGGTCAATTACCATAACAAAAACAGTTGGTAGTACCCACGCAAGTCCGCTCCATTTTGCGGACTTTCGTGGCCACGCGCGATCGAATCTAATTGCGGTTAATTGATCGGACACGATATCATTGATTATTGGTTATTGGTATATCTTCTCAAATAACCAATAATCCGACTATTTCCAGCATTCATCGCCCTTTAATTCGAGTATTTATTTTGGCATCGATTCCAGTGTAATTGTGCTACAGTATCTTGTGGATTATGCTGCAAGCATTTTTCAAAACATCGGGAAGCAGCTTCCCATTCTTCTGTTGTGTAAAATACTAACCCTTGCTCAAACTCGGTTTTAGTAGCGAGTTTTTGCTCTTGAATTTCCGGCGGATCTGCATCCAAGACTTCAAAGACGGATACCACTTTAGATTTGCCTTTAACTTGTACAAGATCGACTAAACGAATGCAATATTGATTAGCATCTTTTAACCCTAAAAATGTGCAATCGCTAATCAACAAAGGCACGCCATACAGCTTAGTTAAAGTTTCTAGTCGGGAGGCTATATTCACAGCATCGCCGATTGTTGTCCCGTCCATACGAAATTTTCCGCCGACAGTTCCAAGCATTAACATTCCTGTATTGATACCGATGCCAATTTTAATGGGAGGGCGATCGCGTGCTTTTCGGGTTAGATTGTATTCGGCAAGTTTTTTGAGCATAGAAATTCCCGCCTTAACGGCATAATCCGCATGATAAACACTACCAAATAATGCCATAATCGCATCGCCAATATATTTGTCAATTAACCCATTATTCTCAATAATAGCGGGTTCCATTATAGAAAAATAGCTGTTAATAAATTTAAAAATATCTTCTAAAGGCATGGTTTCTGAAAGACTTGTAAACGATCGAATATCAGAAAACATAACTGACATCTCTTTTTTCACAGAATCACCAAGTTCAATATCGACAAGATTTTCTTTGTTCAACAATTTTAGAAACTCATCCGGTACGAAGCGAGAACAAGCTGTGTTTAAAGAAATTAAATTTTGGTTTATTTTAATTAATTCTATATTTTGTTTAATTATATTTTTTGCTTGCATATAACTTTTTGTAGCCTCTGTTATCGTCAAAAATAAATCTTCAGCTTGCCAGGGCTTAGCTATGTACCGATAGAGTTTTGCCGTATTAATGGCATTGGTGACTCCCTCGATACTCGCTTGCCCCGTCAGCATGATTGTAATTGTTGAAGGAGACTTGTTGTGAATTTCTTTTAAGACTTCATCTCCTTTCATTCTGGGCATCATGTAGTCGGCAATCACGACAGCAATTTGATGACCATCTTCTAATAAATCATCAACCATTTGCAGCGCTTCATGCCCGTCATGCGCTGTTTCTATTTGATATTGATTTTCCAGGGTTTCTGATAGTTCTTTTCTGAGGCTATCAAGAATCATTTGCTCATCATCGACACACAGAATGACTGGTTTTTTCATATTCCTCTAAGGTGGGATTAATTTATAATTTTTCAATTCCCGACTTGATGGAGTTAATCAGTTCTTGCTTTGTCCAAGGTTTGGGAATAAGATGATGAAGATCTGCTTCTTTTTGGGCTCGTTCGATCGCTGCATCATCTGCCTGTCCGGTTAATAAAATTTTCACCGTTCCTGGAAACCTTTTCTGGACTTCAACGAGCAATTCATCGCCTTTCATTCCCGGCATTAACCAATCAGAAACAATAATTACGACTTGAGTTCCTTCTTCATAAAGTTCGTCTAAAACTTCTAGTGCTTCTTCTGCATTTTCGGCAGTTTCATATACATATTGGTCATCAAATTCTTCTTGAATTTGTCGCAAAACGCTGTTTAAAATAACAACTTCATCATCAACACACAGAATTGCAAGCTTAGGCATAATTATTTTTTTTGCTGAAATTACAAACAATTTAACATCAAATTACTCTAAAGATCTGCTGGCAATGCCACAATAAAAGTAGTTTTTCCAGGCAGCGATCGAAAATGAATTGTCCCTCCATGTTTTTCAATAATTTTTTTTACGATGTCCAGCCCTAAACCGCTGCCCTCTCCTGGAGGCTTAGTGGTAAAAAATGGCTGAAAGATTTTATCTTGAATCTCTTCTGGTATGCCATTACCGCTATCGGTAATACTGACTTCAATGTTACCATTCAATCGAGCGGCATCTACTCTGAGTATTCCCCGATAATTCATCGCTTGCAAAGCATTGTGAATTAAGTTTGTCCAAACTTGATTGAGTTCATCGAAATAGCATTCGATCTGAGGCAAATCTTCATAGTTTTTGATTAATTCTACTCCATGTTTGATTGGATTTTGATAAAGTGTCAGAACTGCTTCTAATCCTTCGATAATATTGACTTTAATTTTTTGCTCGTTGAGATTTTGTCTGGCATAGGTTTTGAGTGCAAATACAACTTTTGCAGCTCTTTCAGAGGCAGTATTGATATCTCTAGTGCTTTCTTGCAATCGCACAAAAGAGCGGACTGTTTTGAGAAATATTTCGCTGCTGGGCTCTTGAAATAAATTGAACAGAGGTTCTATATTTTCGTAGATTTTAAGATCGAGAAGCAAATTGGCAAGAGTATCAGCATTACTGAGATTTTGGGTTTCTAGTTGGGCGACGATTGCTTTTCTCAGTTGTCGTCTTTCCCTTCCAGAAATCAATGCAGGATTTAGCAGCGATCGCGCTAATAATTCCTTAAATTGTAATTCTTTTTCGGGTGTCAACTGTCGAAACCATGTCGGTAATGCAGCCAAATTTTCCGAGAAGTAATCGCCAATATATTTAACAGAGGATTGAATCGCACCCAAAGGCGTATTGATTTCGTGGGCAACTCCCGCAATCAGTTGACCTAATGCTGCCATTTTTTCAGAATGAATCAATTCCTGCTGAGCTGATTCTAGCTGTTTTAAAGTATTGGCAAGTTCTTCGTTTTTTTGCTGTAGCTGTTGCGTTCTTTCGGAAACTTGAGATTCTAAATTACGATTGTAATTCTCTCTAAGTTTTTCGGCTTGTTTCCTTTCTGTAATATCGGAAAAAGTGGCAATCGCATAACAAATTTTTCCAGTTTCATCGCGAATTGGTGTCGAAGAAATCTCTAAAGGAACGATCCGTTTTTCTTGATGAATTTCTAGATCGTCAGTTCGCACTATTTCTCCTGACAAAGAACGCGCGATCGGCAAGTCTGGCGATCGGCACAAATCTTGGCGCTCGCTTTGATACAAAGCATAAATATGGGGTAAATTTTCGATATTCGAGATTGTCCCTTCTGCGATTTCAAACAATTCCTTAGATTTTTGATTGGCGTAGGTTAGTTGTCCCAGAGCGTTATGAACCGATACACCAATTGGCATAGCTTCTAAAAAATGTCTCAATCGCTGTTCATTTTCTATTAATCGTTTATTCTGTTCGGCTAGCTTTCTTTCCTGCACGTAACTTTTAATTGCTTCTTTAACTGTTAATTTTAAATCGACTTTGTGCCAAGGTTTGGAAATATATCGATAGAGTTTTGCGGAGTTAATCGCATTCACGATTCCTTCAACTGTTGCCTCGCCTGTCAACATAATTTTTAGAGTTTGTGGGAGTTTTTCGTGAACGTATCGTAGGACTTCATCTCCTTTGATATCTGGCATGATATAGTCAGAAATCACCAGCGCAATTTCACTACCATCTTTGATTAACTCATCCACCAACTCTAATGCTTCCGCACCTCCCAGTGCTGTTTCAATATCGCATTCATTGTCTAAAGATTCTGATATTTCTCGGATGAGGCTATCCAGAACAATTTGCTCGTCATCAATACAAATCACAATAGGTTTACTCATTTTTTTTTTAACGCTCTATTGGTAGGATAACTGTAAATGTGGTTTGACCTGGACGAGATTCAAAAGTAATCTGTCCCCGATGTTTTGCAACGATTTTGCGAACGATATCCAGTCCTAATCCGCTTCCTTCGCCTGGAGGTTTAGTGGTAAAGAAAGGTTGGAATATTTTCGAGTGGATTTCTGGGGGAATCCCCGTGCCACTGTCGGCAATGCTAATTTGGATATTTTCGTGATTGTGAATTGCGTTAACGGTGAGAGATCCTTTGTTATTCATCGCTTGTAGGGCGTTATGAATCAAATTCGTCCACACTTGGTTGAGTTCGTCAAAATAACACTGAATGGGTGGGATATGTTCGTAGTTTTTAGTTAATTCTATACCCTGTCTGATCTGACTTTGATAGAGGGTCAAAACTGCATCTATGCCGTCGAGGATGTTGGCTTCGATTGTTTCACCGCTAGAGTCGTGTCGGGCGTAGGTTTTTAGGGCAAACACGGCTTTGGCGGCACGATCGCTGGCGATGTTAATATCTCGGGTGCTGGCCTGCAAGCGCACAAAGGCCCGTACAGTTTTGAGAAATTGGTCGCTGTCGCTTTGTCGTAGAAGTGAGAATAAAGGTTCGAGGCGATCGTGAACTCCTAAGTCGAGGAGGATATTGGCTAATCCTTCAGATTTCTCAATGTTTTGGGCTGCGAGTTGGCTAGTAATTGTTTTTCTGAGTTGTCGGCGTTCGCGACCGGATACGATCGTGGTGTTGGTAATGGATCGTTGCAACAATTCCAAAAATTGTGTTTCTCGTTCTGGGGTAAGTTCGCGAAATAATGTGGGAAATTGGCTGAGGTTTTCGTTGAGAAAGTCGGTAATATAACTAACAGAAGAGCGAATTGCTCCTAACGGGGTGTTAATTTCGTGAGCAACTCCTGCTACGAGTTGACCTAATGCTGCCATTTTTTCCGATTGCACTAATTCATCTTGAGTTAGTTGGAGTTCGGTTAAGGTTTGGGATAGTTCGGCTGTGCGTTCGGCAACTTGTTCCTCTAATGTTCGATTGTAATCTTCGCGCAATTTTTCAGCTTGTTTGCGTTCGGTGATATCCTGGAAAGCTGCGATCGCATAACTTAGGTTTCCATCCGCATCGTAAATCGGCGTTCCTGCGCTTTCAATGGGAATAATTTTGTCTGGATGATGAATTTCCATATCCTCGCGACGCACGCTTTTTCCTTGCAACGCATTTAACAGGGGATCTGATTCTTGAGGATAAATGCGATCGCTACCAGCTTGGTAAATTTTGTATTGAATCTGAATTTGTTCGGCAACGGATGCTACCACACCTTGACCGAGAAGATGCTGTCCAGTTTGATTGGTGTAGTAGGGATTTCCGTGACTGTCAGTGACAAAAACACCAATGGGCATGGCATCGAGGAATTGCGATAGGCGGCCTTCGCTTTCAGATAACGCTGAATTTAAGGCTTTCATCTCGGTATTCTTCTGTTTGAGTGTTTCTTCATTTTGGCGCAATGCGGCGGTGGCGCGATCGATCGCCAATTGCAACCGTGCCGGTTCGCTAGCTAAAATGAAGACACCGATGCTTCCCACAAGTGCGATCGTCATACCTCCTCCCCTCAACCAAATAGTAACTGGTGAATGGTCATACCATCCAGTTTTAGGAACGGCGGCCAACTGCCAAGAACCGTTCGGTAACGTGACGGAAAGAAAAACGGGTTTTTCCTGAAAAATTGCCCCATTGCCGAAAAAAATCTCACCTTTTTCCCCCAATCCATCTTTGCCACGCAGTACATATTTTAAGTTAGATGATTCTTGTAACAATCCGGCTTCTTCATAGATAGTTTCGGGATTGACCAAAATACTCGCGAGTCCCCAATATTCAGATTTTCCCTCTATTGATTTGACAAAAATAGGCGATCTATTAATAAATGCAGTACCGCCTTGTACGAGTTTAACCGGGCCGGCAACAACCGATTTTTTGGAGGCAATAGTTCGATCGACAGCTTCTTTTTGGGTCGGCGTTGCTGCTAAGTTTAACCCAACAGCTTTTTCGTTGCCTACAACCGGATAAATATGACTAATCGCCGATTTTTTGGCTAGGTTCGTACTCCGAATCCCTCGATACCTCTCCAACAGAGGAGAAGCAATAGCGGTAAATTCATCTTGGGTGAGTTCGGGACGGGTTGAAGCATGAGTGACTAAAGCTTCTACGAGAAGAAGTCTGGTGTTAATTGCCCCTTCCAAACGGGCTCGCACGGTACTTAGTTGATTGAGAGTATCTGCCTGTTGTTGTTCCTGAAATCGCTGAGTTTCCGAGCGATCGAGAATCATGGTAGCCGCCAGAATTGATAAGGCTGCGCTCGCAGCAGTTACAAAGGCTTTACCAGTATGTTTTTGAATTTTTCTCATACTAGATTGTCCGATATGACTCAATATAAGTTAAAAAAATGGTACGATAGTCCCAATGAATTCGGTAGGTTACAATCGGGAATTGCTAATTTTTAAGATACCCGAACTTAAGTAACACAAAAACTCCTTACAAGTAGCAAAGTTTCCAAAATTCAGATCGCTACTGCACCCTTTCGGGATCGCGATATTTAAAATAAGCTACAATTATGAGCAATAGTCCGGACAGTTTTTAGTTGTAGTCTGAAACCCTTGATTTTCCGTTGGCAACTCGATTACCGACTCCCCTTGAAACTTTGATGCTCTTCTTGGCGATCGAATACTGTCCGAAGGAGTGCATCTCACTTTTCAAGAGGGCGAAGCATGACCGCATATAAGTTATTAGTTATCATCTCATATTGATTTCGGTCATGCTTCGCCCCTACAAACATATTTGCCTTGCGCCAGATGCACCCGTCCGAAGTATTGGTGAGAAAAATTATCTGTATTGCTGTATTCTACAGCGACTTTATTGAGAATTGGCAGTAATTAGGATTTTTACCAACTGCTCTGGGAGCTTTGGTTTGAAGTTGTTTGAAGTGGTATTACACGATACTTTTCAGACATTTTATAGTTTTGCGACATCTGAAAACATTTCAAGCTTATCTCTATTAGCCGATCGCCCTTGATGGTCTTTTGCTTCTAATTTATTGGGTTGAGGGTTGGGGATATTTGAGCTAAAACACCGAAATTCCCCAATTTGGTCAACCCTCCACCTTAATTCTGACAGCTTAATGACCGCTGATTACCATTTCAGCAGATTAAACTCTTCCATGTCTACGGTATTGCGGTTGCGGTAAATCGCCAAGACGATCGCCAAACCAACAGCAGCCTCAGCAGCCGCAACGGTTACTACAAAAACAGTAAATACTTGACCTTTAATCTGTACGGGGTCAAGATAGTTAGAAAAACCCATCAGATTGAGATTGACTGCATTCAGCATCAACTCGATCGACATTAATACCCGCACGGCGTTTCGGCTGGTAATTAAACCGTAAATGCCAATGCAGAAAAGTGCAGCAGCTAATAACAGGAAATACTGGAGTTGCAGTTGCATAATTTTTGGGAGTTGCTCTCAGTCTAAATTACTACAAAACAGGCAGATACAGAGGCTGCGAACAGAAACCAGGTTTCTCGCCTGACGAACAGATAGGTACGCAGTGCACACCCTACAATTACTTTGTTTCCGGTGAAGAAACATCACCGGCTGAAACTAATTCGCGGGGGCGTTCAGGCAAACTAAAAGCTGGTGTATCTGATTGCTTCACGGACAGTTCATCCGCAAAGAAATCGCGGCGCGCCAACACAATTGCTCCTACCATTGCCATCAACAAAAATACCGATGCTAACTCGAAAGGTAGCAAATAGTCGGTGAAGAAGTGTTTGGCGATCGTCACGATCGAACTTTCGGCGGGTGCTCCCGTCGTTGTCACAATTGCCCAAGGAGTAGACACTACCATCGTGCCCAAAAGTGCAAACAAACCAGCACAAACGACTGCGGTTGCGACTTGACGCACCCAAGCGTTAGGAATTGTGCGGAACTCTTCTCGTTTGTTTACCAACATGATGGCAAACAAAATTAAGACGTTAACAGCGCCAACATAAATTAAGATTTGGGCTGCTGCTACAAAGTCAGCATTCAACAATAGGTACAAGCCGGCAATGCTGGTAAATACGCCACACAGCAGAAATGCTGAGTAAACGATGTTGGAGAACAGGACTACTCCTAATGCTCCTCCAATCATCATTACGGCGAGTATGCCAAATGAAACAATTTGAACCCCTTCGGCTAGATTCACAATATTTAATCCTTTGTTAATTGGGCATTGGCCATCGGTAATTGGGCATTGGTAATTGAGAATTGGTAATTGGCAATTGGTAATTGGCAATTGGTAATTGGTAGTTGGTAGTTGGTAATTTGTTGTTTGTTAGTTCCAATAACTTATTACCGATTCCCCATTCCCCATTCCCCATTCCCAATTACCGATTCCCCATTCCCCATTCCCATTACTTACTTTCCTGAATTTCCTCTGGGCGGAGGCCTGCACGGCGATCGGTGTAGGAAACTTCATGAGGGTCCATCACACCTTTCGGCAAATAAGCGAATTCGCGCAACGGTGTCACCATCGGATCGTCTGAAACCTTGTATGGCAAGCGTCCTAGTGCCACATTGTCATAATTCAATTCATGACGTTCGTAGGCGGCCAACTCGTATTCTTCTGTCATCGACAAGCAATTAGTCGGACAATATTCTACACAGTTACCGCAGAAGATACACACCCCGAAATCGATACTGTAGTGCTTGAGTTGCTTCTTCTTAGTTTCTTTGTTAAATTCCCAATCCACCACAGGTAAGTTGATTGGACATACTCGAACACAGACTTCGCAGGAGATGCACTTGTCAAATTCAAAGTGAATTCTGCCCCGAAAACGTTCGGAAGGAATTAGTTTTTCGTAAGGATACTGCACTGTAACCGGGCGGCGTCTCATGTGATCGAAGGTCACAGCTAGCCCTTGGCCGATATACTTAGCAGCTTGAACAGTCTCTTTGGCGTATGCGCCTACTTGATTGAGGAATTTTAGCATCGTGTTCTCTCTCTGTACTTGAGTTTTTGGTAATTACTAATTGATAATAGGTAATTGGTTAACAGGTATTTTTTCTGTTGCCCTTTACCTATTATGAATTAACCGCCAAAAGCAAAGGGAAAGGCAAGTTTCAAAGCTGCGGTCAATAGCAAGTTAACTAGAGCAACCGGAAGCAAAAACTTCCATCCCAAATCTAGCAATTGGTCAATCCGAACTCGTGGCAGAGTCCAACGGAGCAGAACTGCCAAGAACAGGAAAAAGTAGGCTTTCAACAAGGTCATTGTAATGCCCAGCGTGCCGGTAATTACCTGTAACCAAGGAGTTGTTTCGCTCAATCCCAGGGCATTTGTGATAACTCCGACGGGAATCGGGCATTCCCAACCACCGAGGTACAAAACGGCTACTAGCAGGCAAGAAAGGACGAGGTTAACGTAGGAAGCGATGTAGTATAAGGCAAATTTCATGCCTGTATACTCAGTCTGATATCCTGCTACCAATTCTTCTTCTGCTTCGGGTAAGTCAAAGGGTAAACGTTCGCATTCGGCTAGTGCTGCAATCCAGAAAATCAGGAAACCTGCGGGTTGTCGCCAGACGTTCCAGCCGATGATGCCGTAGCCGGCTTGTTGGTGTACGATGTCGATCGTACTTAAGCTGTTGGACATCATCACAACTGCCAATACTGCCAAAGCTAGGGGAATTTCGTAGCTGAGGGATTGAGCAGCGGCTCTGAGTCCGCCGAGGAGAGCGTATTTGTTGTTAGAAGCATAGCCCGACATCAGCAAGCCGATCGGCTGAATGCTAGAAAGAGCAATCCAGAGAAATATCGCTGTCCCCATATCGGCGATGAGCATATGCTCTCCGAAGGGTACGATCAAGTAGGACAGAAACACTGGAATCACGACAATTACCGGGCCGAGCGTGAACAGCAGCGCGTCAGCTTTTGCCGGTACAATGTCTTCTTTGAATACCAACTTCATGCCATCGGCAACGGGTGCTAGGACTCCCAGGGGGCCGAGAAATTCCGGGCCAATCCGCTGTTGAGCGGCGGCGGAAATTTTCCGCTCTAGCCAGACGCTAGTCAGTACCCCGAATACAGCACCGACAACCATCAGCACCATTGGCAGTGGTAGCCAAAGCACGTGGGCGATGTCCGCCGGTAAGCCCAAATTCGTCAGGGCTTCTACAAAACTTCCTTGTAAGTCAATTCCTGGGTTCATGTTTCCAGCTTTTGAGCGATCGCCATATAATTTTTCACCCATCCTTAGTAGGAGTAGGCTTGGAGATTTGGGTGTTTGTAAAGATTTTTAATGCTTTACCGCATATCAGTATATCGCCGGACAGGCCCCAAGAACCGATAGATGAGGGGAAGTTATAGTTATCTGATCCCCAAGCTTGACTAATGGGTTGCTAACTTATGGTTGAGGAATGAAGAGGAGACGGCAGTGCCCTGTCCCTACCATGATTAATTGTAGGGACACGGCACTGCCGTTTCGTCCGTTTATATCATTGCGATACTAATGAAATTGATATGATATCAATTCCGGTTACACCAGAATGATATAGAGTCCAGGGCAGTGCCGTCTCCCTACAATATTTGTCGGTAGGGACACGGCACTGCCGTCTCCTGATTTTGGCTACTAATAATTCCGATGCTACCGGATTTGATATCACTCCTTTGAGATATAGCCCAAACAAAAAGGGCAGAGAATTAATTCTCTGCCCTTTTTATGCTTTAAGGTAACTTTCAAATGGCTTAAACCATTGATTTTACGCTACCTTTTTTATGGAACTGGGCAGAATCGAACTGCCGTCCAAAATGGGTATTTACCTTCCGATCGTTCACAGGTTTATCCCCTCTGATCCTTGGGGCGGGAACCATCTTTATCCTAAATGGGAGGATTTTCTAGTGATTGCTTTCCCGGCTAGACGACTAGAAACGTTTAGCTAGGGCATCCGTTGGGGGTTGTTATGCTGCCTTTAACGGAGTTAAGCGGCATACACTCTGAACCAAGCTAGAGAAGTTTTTAGGCTACAGCTACGGCTTTGCGAGCGAAAGGAACGATGTTGTTCGCATTTACTATTTTTTTTGAGCCGATATTAACGAGAGTAGACTCCCTCTCGACCTGCATCACGGAGCAGCTTTCGCCACCCTGTCGAAACCATTACAGCCCCTCGTGTTCTCTAATCATAGCTAATATTTTGTATAACGTCAATCGATTTTGGATTTTAGATTTTAGATTTTGGATTGAAGATTTTGGATTTTGAATTGAGGATTGGGGATTTTGGATTGGGGATTGGGGATTGTTTGGCAAATAGTAGAGGCCGCACTACCAAGAAACCGGGTTTTTTAACCGAGACAGATTCAAAAAGGTACGTAGTTGCGCTTGAGCGCTGAAGCGCAACTACGTACCTAAAAAACCTTTAAGTATTGTGACACTTGCGATCGCCAACTGTGAGAATGAGCATTTTGGGCAAATATTTTCGTTAAAAAACCCGGTTTCTCTACACCGGTGGAAGATTTCTAATGCAAAGTTTTGTCCCAGACGCCGATGTAAATTCGATCGCGATTGTTGCGTTCGATCGTCCCTTTCAGCGAACCTTTCTGAAAATTAAACCGATTGGTGCGACGTTGCTGCACGTCCCGGAACCCTTGCAAAATCTCCTTATCTGCGCCGCCCACCATGCCGTTTAACGCGGTTCGGACTACCAAATCGTCCACCGACTGGGCAAAAGAACCCTCTGTTTGCACGAGTTGTTCGGAATTGCGATCGTAAATATAGCCCAGAGTCACCCGGTTCGGCAGCAATTCATAAAGTGCGGTGCGAGTATTCGGCCAATAGCCGCGGGATTGAGAGTCTGTGGGATCTCCCAGTGCACTTACAATCTGACTTTCCGGCGTACCAACGGCAAACCCTGGGATAGTGGGAGTCTTCTGATAACCGGTTCCTGGTTGTTCGCTGGGTGGGGGCGATCGATCGGGCGGCAATTGCTTGTCAACCAGTTTTTCCGCTGGTGTGGGTTTCCCAGCCTCAGGTGTTGGAGTTGTTGTTGGTGCTGGAGTTGGGGCCGGAGTTGGAGTTGGCGCGGGAGTTGGAGTTGGAGTTCGAGTTGGAGTTGGCGCGGGAGTTTCAGCAGCAGGCGACGGAGTTTCTCGGCGAGGGGGAATTGGTGCGGGTGTGGGAGTGGGAATTGGTGCGGGGCTGGTGCGCGCGTCTGGATCTGCGGGGGTGGAAGTGCGATCGTCCTTCGCCATCGGTGCCGGTTCCGAAGATTGTCCGTTGAAGAAAATCCTCGCAATCCCGACTAAACCACCGAATATAAGTGCGATCGTCACAAACGCCAAAATCAACCAAACCTTGCGGTTGCTGCCCCCATTCGTCACCACAGCAGGCGCTGTTTTAAGAGTTGCAGGCGACTGAGGGCCGTGTCCCGGCATCACCGCCAGCGTCGGCCCGGTGTCCGACCCTGCACCCTGCCCGTGCAGCAGCGACAGCCACTCATCCACGCTAGCAGGGCGATTTTGAGCCTCTACCGTCATCCCCCGCATCACCGCTTGACTCACAGTCACACTTAAGTCTGGCCGCAAGTCGCGGGGTGAAGGCATCGGCTGACTGGTAC
Source organism: Microcoleus sp. PH2017_35_SFW_U_B (assembly GCF_020737865.1). NCBI lineage: Bacteria > Bacillati > Cyanobacteriota > Cyanophyceae > Oscillatoriales > Microcoleaceae > Microcoleus > Microcoleus sp. PH2017_35_SFW_U_B. The sequence goes on along the minus strand of NZ_JAEQDE010000083.1, from coordinate 4,854 downwards.
GCAAAATGGCAGCCACGGGCACCCTGGCTGTGAGTAAAGTGTAAAGCGTCGCCGCTAGCCCGTAAACATCGGTGGCTGGCGTATATTTTCCTTGGGCGAAATACTGTTCTGGTGGTGCGTAACCGTCGGACACCATATTAGTGTGACTTTGAGTTGCACCTGCTGTAAACTCGCGGGAAATGCCAAAATCGATCAGCACGACTTCCTGAGTACCTTGGCGCAATAAAATGTTTTGGGGTTTGATATCTCGATGCAGCAAACCCTTTTGATGAACTGCTTTCAAAGCAGCCCCAATTTGAGTGATGTAGAGAATTGCCAGATTTTCGGGGAGGGGATTGTTTGTACCGACTACATCGCCCAAATTCTGACCGGCTATGTAGTCCATTACCATGTAAGGCTGTCCGTCTTCGACAAAGAAGTCGCTGACGCGCACTATATTCGGATGGACGCAGGAAGCCAACCGCCTTGCTTCGTCTTGAAACTTGCGATCGAACTCGGCAAAATTTGGTTGTCGCCGCAGGGATTCGTTGAGGGTTTTAATAACGACAGGCTGTCCTAAATAGCGGTGAGTTGCCTTGAAGGTAATTCCAAAGCCACCGCGTCCCAATTCTTGTTCGAGGGTGTACTTTCCACCCTGTAAAGTTTTGCCGATGAGCGCATCCATAGGTTCGGGCGATCGCACTTCAAATAATATGGCTGATTATGGCACATATGGTTTGCTCAGTTACCAGTCTAAATGGCGATCGAGAAGTGCGATCGGCTCTAAGTAGCAGGTTTGCTATCTGACGTTGATACTTTTCTCCTGCCTCACACCAGATGTGAGTGTATCCGATACTCTTCTCCGATCGCTGAAATATCTGGATTTTTTCTGAAATCAGCATTCAAATTCAGCCTTGTTTCAATTTTCAATTAATACTTGTGCTACTTTTTGTAACAATGACGATTGACTGTTATCACCGATTTTTAAAACATTTTGAGTTAGCGTACTAAAATGTAAAGCTGCGATGGGATGCTCGATAAGCTCAGATCTAGGAATTGACTCTCCTGAATCTCTCTTCCCAATCAAATGATAGACTTTAAACCCTTTCTTAATCGAGTCTCCGATATTTTGTGCGGGAGGAACATAATACTGAATAAATGTTTCGTTCTTCAAATCCAAACTTATCATATTTTGGATTCTGTTAATAGGTTTAATCTCGCTGTTGTAATGGGATACCAAAGGTAACAATCTACTACTATTTTCACCTTTGTTTTTGCGGTCTATTGTTAATTCTCCGCTTTCCAAGTCTTCAATAATACCAATCCGTCCAATTAAGGTTGGCGTATACCTATCATCTGTATAACAACTAATATACAGCTTCTCTGATTCATCTACAAAATATTTTTGATCGTTAATTAATTTTTCTGACTGATTTTTTTTCCTTATTAATCGAAATTTCGTTTCTATTTGTTTCATATCTCGCATTACATTTTTTATATATATGCAACCATCTTTGTAGATAAATTCTACCGCAACCGCTTTAGGTTCCTTGTTTTTGGGGCTGCGTACATAAATACTAAAAAATTGTTTTTCAGGAAATGATTGATGAGTAATAGGCAAGCCCAAGTTCGGATTTGCAAGACTCTGCGCGATCCAGTTCTTAATTCCCAACTCAATCAATACTTTCTGAAATTTAGGTGAAATCTTTATCTTGTATTTATCGCAGAAACTTTCCCATTGTTTGCTATCTGCTTGTTCTTTTAGATAACAAAAAATAGAACCCTCTACATCCAAGATTTTCCCTTCTGTAAAAGATTGCGTCTCCTTGTGGAGACTATCTCTATCAATTTTCCAATTTGTATAATTAAAAACCGCAAAATCAGTTTTATCATCTCCCACAGCACGAAATTTTGGTATATCTATCCCCTGCGTGCTAAAAAATAGTCCCGTCTCCAAATAGTTAAATCTTTTCTTTAACTGTGAATAGAAATCTACTGACGATTTATTATCTATTGTTGTTGATGGATACCACAGATCGTTTTTTGCTTGATAAGCCATCGAACCCGCTTCTTCCTCCAAAAGTTTATTGAAAACCAAATAGTTTTTTTTCGGTTCGAGTTGAATATCTGACCATTTAATAGATTCCGTAATTTTCCAGCAAACCCCGTCCTCACCGTCAGGTACTTGTTCGTAGGTACTAACAGTTTTTCCATCATTGTAAAATGCGATCGTAGATATCCCTTGATGTTTCAGAAAGCATTGCAAAAATTGTCGGTCATCTTCTGTTAAATCGACTCCAGTATTGTTAATAATCTCTAAGGATTCTACAGATTCTATGTTTTTGATAAAAGGGTTTTCTAAGTAGTGGTCAGCGTGAAAATCAAGAGATTTAAATTTAATCTGGCACTCACTTAAAAAGTCCTCAAGTTTTGTCATGAGGTTTTGGTAATGATAAAGCTGAGTCTTTTTGAACTGGTCATAATTTTTGGGATCGCTACCAAATTGCATAAAATTTATTTTATTTTTTTTCCTAGCATCTAGGTCACGATCGAAGTAGTAGTTCTTATCGTTGTAGACCAACAAATCTCCTAAATCATCACCATCTATGGTACTGTAGCTATCTTTTGGTAAGAAGAGTCGGTGTTTTCGAGACAAGGTTAATGTGAGTACGCCATGTTGATTGTATTTGATTAACAAGTTTTGTCCCCACACAAAAAGAGCCTCTTTCGATTTGCTGAGATCCCTGGAATGGAGTAACAGTAATTCTTCAAAACCATTCAGTGTCTCAAAGTATAAGCCTTGAGACAGAATATAAAACTTGAAAATGAGGTTGAAAATTCTTTCTCGAGCGCTAGAATTGTCTGTAAATAACTTTTGCCATCCAGAATGATTTTTATTAGGGGATAAAAAGAACACATATTTTTTGCCCCCAGTATATGAGAGGAAGTATTGAATTTCTGATTTTTCTCGTTTCTCCCCATGTGCAGCAAGTCTTTCTTGGACTTGAGCTTTAATGTATTTATGCCGCTCTTTATAAAAGGTAGGCCGTGAATCCTCATTTTCAGAATCTTTATCTTCAGCAATCGGATATTTAAGCTCAAAATGTTCTATCCCTTGTCCCTCTTTAAATAGATACTTACGCAGTTTTTCGGCAACTTCTTGTGGATTTTCTAAAATTTTTAGTTGATTGGTTCGCGATATATCTGATAATGCTGCTGTTTTATTTTTCATTTTATTTCTCCTTTGTAAACAAAAACTCTTTGAGGATATTGGATTCTACTGGACAATTGCGATCGTCAAAGAAAATTAAATTTCCCGAAAATAGCGTGGGTGAGTATTGTTGATTTTTTTCTTGGGCGGCGTGCAAGTTAAGAAGTAACCCCCTTGCGGTGCTAAATTCTGGATAGTCTGAAACAATTTCCTTCAGCTTGTTTTCGGTTTTATCCAGCGTCTTTTTTGACAGGCGATTTCCCGAAGGTACGCTCCAAGCTTTAACATCAATACAAAATAACGTATTCTCCTTGACATAGTACAAATCAAACCGCTCGTATAGTTTACAATATTTTTTTAAATCTCGCAATGGCTCAAAACGATAGATGGATTTTATGGCTTTCCAGTCTTTACCTTCTTTGAAAACTACATCTTGAATCCAGCGTTCCACAAAATTTTCAGCCAGTGAAGGATACAACACATCGTAAAAGAAATTCGGACGCGGAATATAAGTATTAAAAACTTCAGGTTGTGGCATCAAATTGTTGTAGAGTCTGTAGATTAAATCAGTCGAAGGATCTAGGGAGCCAATTTCATTACCTTCTAAGTCATAGCCTCGCTCGCTAATTTTTAGATATTCAGGATATAACCGCTTCTGGTAAGGATAGATTTTTTCCCCATTGATGCTATCGCTGATAATCTGGAATTTTTTACCGCTTTCTTCCTCGGAAGCTAAATAGGGCGTAAATTCAACTTGTTCTGGGTTGTGATAGAATAATGACTCAATAAAATCAGCAGGAAATAGCCCTGAATCTCGCAACTTTTCCAGATACTTAGCTGGGTCTTTGAAAACAATTGGATCGCGCAACGCATCCCACGATTTTGTGATGTCAAAACTATGTTGATTAAGATGAAAGCGATCGATTTCCTCCAACATTTGTGTTTTAAACGCTTGGAAAGCCATAGTGGCATCAATCTCATCAAGAATATGATCTTCATAATCCTTAATCGAGCGTTTTTTTTCTTCTTCTCGAACGCTTAAGTAAACTTTGTGGTTGTTAACGGAAAATTTACGAATTTCCTCCTTTTCTTTCCCTTCCAGGTATCTGTAAAAATTCACTAAATTTTTTCTGGTTTCTTCATTAACAAATATTTTTACCACTTGGTTAGGAAAATCGCGTCTCTCAGATCTGCCGATCGCTTGCAAAACTTGTTTCCCTAATAAAATCTGGTGTTGCTGCTGTCGAAATTCTCCAGCTTCTGGTCGGCTGAGGTATTGGTTGAAATCTTTGATTTCAATATTAGAGTCTCCCAAGTTTACAATACTTTTCATCAACGCAAAATGGTAAAGCGTCATAGATAATCCAGAATCTTTTGATTTGTTCAGCGATGGGCCCATTACTGTATAGTAACTGTCCATTAACAAAGCTAAAGAGTCGAAATCTTTTTCATCGCCGTTAGGATTTTTAATAATCGGATTCAATCCTTTGGAAGCTGACTGATAAGCCGATATAAAGAAGATTTTCTCCCCTGCTTTTTCAACCAGCTCATTCAAATACGTGTTTTGGGAGCATCCCACTTTTTGACTAAGTAGAAATACCTAGCTTGATGTCATTATTTAAATACGCACATCTCAGTCTTAAAATTTGAGGCACATTTTTTTC